>NZ_CEVXFV010000006.1:0-128979 GCF_982396655.1 Cellulosilyticum sp.
TCTCATTAAGTAATGAATCAATAAAGTAATCACCACAAGTCGAATGACACATAAACCTTCTTTTCCTACATCCTTGGCATGAATTCATCTAAATCATCCTCAATCCGCATTATTTATTTGATTGCTCATTGACTTCACACTCTCCTACATACTCAAAGAATAATTTAGGGGATATGTAATAATTCCATCTACTACTATCTTCTGCTTTTCTTGCAATTCCAAAAGGCAACGTGCCGTCTCTTAAGCATAGTCTTATAAAATGTGGAGCTTTTCCCATTATTCTTGCAGCATCATTAACTGTTATTTGCTTCATATACATCACCTGTTATTTTTAGCTTTATATTCAAATTCATTAATATCATCTTCTGTAATTCTATAATGCTTTCCGATTTTCATAGCATTTAACTTGCCTTTTCTAATCCAATCCCAGACAGTTATTATTTTAACTCCGTATCTCATTGCGACATCTTCGCAAGAAAATAATTTAGGCATCGTACCCCTCCTGTGAGAATTTTCAATTAAATAATTGTTTTTAGTTGTGTATACTTCGGTTTTGTGATATACTTCGGTTACTAGACAAAATAATTAACAAAGCCGAAGTAGTACGGTTTTGTAGTATTTACTTATGATTTCATAAGCATATATGCAGTATACTATCGTTTTGCTTAGTATTCAACATATTTTGCTTATGATTTCATAATTATGTAATTTTTTAACAAAAGGAGCGTATTTATGTATACTATTTTTGAGCAATTATTGACAATTAATGATGTCTCTGCATATAAAGTGTCCAAGGCAACAGGAATAGCCCAGTCAACATTTACTGATTGGAAGAAGGGTAGAAGTATTCCAAAGCAAGAAAAGCTACAAAAAATAGCAGATTACTTTAACGTATCTTTAAACTATTTAATGGGAATTGATGAACCTAATGAGAATGAGCTGTTAGCGAAAAATTCTACTGAAAAAGAACTGTTACTTCTTTGTCGAAAGGTTAATGATGCACCTGATGAAGTTCGCGAACAAATAGTAGCACAATTCAAAAGTACAATAGATATTTATCTAAAAGCCAAGGGGACAAACTGATAAACTTACTAGAATGGAGTGATTTTTATTTTTACAAAACCGAATTTTTCACGTTGCGAAAAACTAGCTACAGAATTACTTGCAAAACAAACTTTATATAGTAGCAGAATAGATGTTAAAACATTAGCCTATGACAAAAATATAATTTTTGACTCAATACAAAATTATTGCCAATTGACTAATGCAAATTTAAATGAATTTACTGGCGAGAATCAACTGCTCAGCGAAGGGTGCTTCATTAAACACGGGGATGTTTATGTTGTACTGTACAACGCCAAAGCTCAATCATTGGAACATTTAAATTGGACTCTTGCACATGAAATCGGTCATATATACATGGGCCACATTAAAGATAGCGCCATAGAAGAAATTGAAGCGCACTTTTTTGCAGCACAATTACTAATGCCGCAATATACAATATATAAAATGTTTGAACTTGGTTCCGTTACTCCTGAAGACATCTATATGTTGTTTAACGTATCACCGATTGCGGCTAATAAAAGGCTTAACACACTAAAAAGAAAGTTTACAATCAACTGCACTGATGCAGACAAAAAAATTTATGAAATGATGAGATACACTGTTGAGGATTATTATGATAACTACCATAATAGCTTTCACAGTGTTAGTACATAATTATTGGAGTGATTTAAAATGAAACAGATAAAGAACCCTAACGGATATGGATCAGTTTATAAATTAAATGGCAACAGGCGAAAACCGTTTGTTGCCATTATTACAGTTGGAATGGATAAAGATAATAAAACAGGTAAGCTCATACAAAAACGTGAACCTATCGGATACTACGAAAAATATCTTGATGCAGTGGCCGCCTTAGTAAAATATAATGAAAGTCCATATGATTTAAATTCTAAGAAAATCACATTCAAAGAGGTATATGTTAAATGGACAGCTACTGAAGATTATACCAAGCTATCTGATTCAACAAAAAAGTCTCATTCTATCGCATTTAATAAAATTAAAGAAATTCATAAAGTAAAATTCTGTAAGCTTAATGCTGCAAATTTACAAGAAACTATTAATAGTGTAGCTGCAACTCCTAGCGTTAGGATGCAAATAAAAAAACTACTAGGCAACCTATTTACATATGCTGAAAAATATGACATTGTCCAAAAAAACTATGCAAAATTTCTTGAGGTTGGTGACATATCAAGCAAAATACAACGACGAATTTATACACATGATGAAGTCTGTTTGCTTTGGGATAATCTAAATAAAATTCAATGGGTAGACAGTATTCTGTTTATGCTCTACACAGGATTTAGAGTTTCTGAAATGCTCGATATAAAAATAAATGATGTTGATTTAAAAAATAAAAGCATTAGTGGAGGGAAAAAAACTGCTGCGGGCATCAGGACAATTCCTATACACTCTAAAATTTATGGGATAGTAAATGATAGATATGATGAGAACTTTGAATACCTGTTTAGATCATCAAAAGGCACAAAGATAACTCCAGATAGCTATAGGGTTACTTTCTATAATCCAATCATGCAATCATTAAATCTTACCGGCTCAGGTTGTCATGATTTACGTCATACCTTCTGTTCGAAGATGGATAACTATAATATTAACCCCACTACGCTAAAAAGATTAATGGGGCATTCAACCAAAGATGTAACCGATATTTATACCCATAAGACGCTAGAGGATTTAAGCTCTGCCATAGAACTATTAGAGTATTAATTTGTTAGCTACTTGTTAGCTACGTTATATAACTCCACAATTTTTTGGGTATCTGTATATGTCCCTATCGCTTGAAAATACGTTATTTTTATCTTAAACGCATTCTCCCCCTGAAACCTAGGTTCTTTTTCTGTCCTTGACCTCTGTAGTTCACACTTTGTTACCGCTTTAAAGGCATAAAGGGCTCTCCCCTTTATGCCTTTAAAACTTTTATTTAACCTTTTCAATATGAATAACTTAAATACATTTAAACTCATTGTATTTTTTTTAACATATTGATTCATCCTCTTTATAGCTATATTTTTCAGGCTTTTCTACACTTACATATAAATTTTCAGTCTATGTATACACTAAAAACTTGGTTTTTTAATATGTTAAATTATTGACAAGTATTTACTAGTTATGTTATCATCATTTTGTAGTCAAGTTTGAGGTTTTCACAAAACTTACTACGTTTTTTTAAAACGTTATTTGTTAAAAAAATAACATTTTAATTTCAAGAAGATATTAACATATTTATATTCTTAATATATCACACTAAATTACACATAATAACTACATTGTTAACAACTAAGGAGGCACACTTAAATGTCAGAAAACAAAAAAGCAAAAGTTGAAACACCTGTTATCGACCCAGTAAAAATGGTTGATGAATTAGCTCAAAAAGCATCTGTTGCTTTAGAAGAAATGCTCAAACTTAACCAAGAGCAAGTAGATGAAATCGTAAAAGCAATGGCTCTTGCAGGTCTTTCAAATCAAATGCACCTTGCAAAAATGGCTGTTGAAGAAACAGGCCGTGGTATCTTCGAAGATAAAGTTACAAAAAACATCTTCTCTACAGAATACATTTACCACAGCATTAAATATGATAAAACAGTTGGTATTATCGAAGATAATGAAGATGAAGCATTCATGATGGTAGCTGAACCAGTAGGTGTTATCGCTGGTGTTACTCCAGTAACAAACCCAACATCTACAACAATGTTCAAAGCAATCATTGCACTTAAAACAAGAAACCCAATCATCTTCGGTTTCCACCCATCAGCTCAAAAATGTTCTGCTGAAGCAGCTCGTATTGTAAGAGATGCAGCAATCAAAGCTGGTGCTCCAGAAAACTGTGTACAATGGATTGAACATCCATCAATCGAAGCAACTAACGCTCTTATGAATCATCCTCAAGTTGCATTAGTACTTGCAACAGGTGGTTCTGCGATGGTTAGAGCAGCTTACTCAACTGGTAAACCTGCACTTGGCGTTGGTCCTGGTAACGTTCCAGCATTCATCGAAAAAACAGCTGTAGTTGAAAGAGCTGTAAATGATATTATTTTAAGTAAATCTTTCGATAATGGTATGATTTGTGCTTCTGAACAAGCTGCTATCATCGAAGCTCCTATATATGATAAAGCAGTAGCACTTATGAAAGCTCAAGGATGCTACTTCGCTACTAAAGAAGAAATCAAAAAACTTGAACCAGTTGTAATCAATCTTGAAAAAGGTATGGTTAATGCTACAATCGTTGGTAAATATCCATATGAAATCGCTGCTATGGCTGGTATCACAATTCCTAAAGAAACAAAAATCCTTTGCTGTGAAATTGAAGGTGTAGGTCCAGAGTATCCACTTTCAAGAGAAAAACTTTCTCCAGTACTTGCAGTAGTTAAAGCTAAAGACGTAAACGATGGTATCACAAAAGCTGAAATCATGGTTGAAATGGGTGGTCTTGGACATACATCATCAGTTCACTCAACAGATGACGAAGTTATTAAAGAATTCAGCCACCGTCTTAAAACTGGACGTATCGTAGTTAACTCTCCATCAACACATGGTGCTATCGGTGACATCTACAATACAAATATGCCATCATTAACACTTGGTTGTGGTTCATATGGACATAACTCAACATCTCAAAACGTAACAGCAGTAAACTTAATCAATACAAAAAGGGTGGCAAAACGTAAAGTGAATATGCAATGGTTCAAAATTCCAGAAAAAATCTACTTTGAAGCAGGTTCTGTAGCATACCTTGCTAAAATGCCAGAAGTAAAAAGAGTATTAATCGTAACTGACCCAATGATGGTTAAACTTGGTTATGTTGATAAACTCACATACCAATTAAATAAAAATCCAAACAAACCAGTTATTGAAATCTTCGATACTGTAGAGCCAGATCCAGATTTAACAACAGTTCGTCGCGGTACAGAAATGATGAACAACTTCAAACCAGACACAATCGTAGCGCTTGGTGGTGGTTCAGCTCTTGATGCTGCTAAAGGTATGTGGTTATTCTACGAACAACCAGAAGCAGACTTCATTGCTATGGCTCAAAAATTCGCAGACATCAGAAAACGTGTATATAAATTCCCTAAACTTGGTCAAAAAGCTCAAATGGTATCTATTCCTACAACATCAGGAACAGGTTCAGAAGTAACTTCATTCGCTGTTATCTCAGATAAAGCTAACAACATGAAATACCCACTTGCTGACTACGAATTAACACCAAACGTAGCTATCATTGACCCAGACTTCGTAATGAGTGTACCTGCAGCTCCAACTGCTGATACAGGTCTTGACGTATTAACACATGCTATTGAAGCATATGTATCAATCTTAGCTTCTGACTACACAGATGCTCTTGCACTTAAAGCTATTCAAATGGTATTTGAATACTTACCACGTTCTTACAAATTCGGTGCAAAAGATCCTGTAGCTAGAGAAAAAATGCACAATGCATCTACTATGGCTGGTATGGCATTCACAAATGCATTCCTTGGTATCAACCACTCATTAGCTCATAAACTTGGTGGTGAATTCCACATCGTTCATGGTCGTGCAAATGCTATTTTATTACCACACGTAATCGAATACAACGGAAGTACAAATCCAAGTAAATTCGTAGTATTCCCTAAATATGAAAAATACATTGCACCACAAAAATTCCAAGAAATCGCTAAAGCTCTTGGTCTCCCAGCTTCTACTCCAGAAGAAGGTGTTAAATCATTAGCTAACGCTGTAAGAAACTTAATGAAAGAAGTTAACATTCCTCTTACAATCAAAGAACTTGGAATCGACGAAAAAACTTACATGGCTAAAGTAGAAGACTTAGCTTACAAAGCTTTCGAAGATCAATGTACTACAGCAAACCCAAGATTACCAAAAGTAACAGAGCTTGCTGAAATTTACAAAAAAGCTTACTATGGTAAATAATTACCAGGTATATAAAACCTATGTTTTACAATCCTTAAAAGATAACGACATCTCAATTATACAATTCAAATAAAACCCTCAAAAAAGACCATCGGTTCGCCCCGATGGTCTTTTACTATGTATCTCCTTATGCCATAATCTCCTTAACAAATTGGCTCATCTCTTCCCAAGCTGCCTTACTTTCTTCTAATGTTGGTAACAGTAACTGAAAATCATGTGACATGCCTTCATATATAGTTTGCTTAACCTGTACCCCCACCTGTTTAGCTTTCTCATAAACTATTATTCCATCATCCAATAATATTTCATGACCGCCATTTTGAATAAGTAATGGTGGGAATCCTGTATAGTCCCCATTTACTGGAGATATATATGGATTTTTAATATCACCTTTTCCTAAATAAGAAGGTTTTTTTGCTTCTTCCAATATCCTAGATGCATTATTTCCTATAACAACATCCTTATCAATATTATTTTCTCTTGATGGCAAATCAAATGCTAAATCCGCCCAAGGCGAAATTGCAATAATCGCTTTTGGAAGTGGCATCTCATGGTCTCTTAGATAAAGCGTTACTGCCAATACTAAATTGCCCCCTGCTGAATCCCCTACAAATATCATATTTTCACTTTTATAGCCTTGTTCTAATGCCCACTTATAAGCTTTTACACAATCTTCAAGTGCAGTTGGATAGACATCTGTTGGTGCTGTACGATAATCTACATTGATAACTACTGCTCCCCCTGCTATATTAGAATACTCTACACTCGCCTCACGATAAGGATCTAATAAGGATAAGGCATAGGCACCACCATGTAAATGAAACATTACCTTCTCTGTTTTTCTTTCCTTAGGTATAAGACATTCTACAATTGGGCCATCTAAGTCTATTTTTTCATAACTAAAACCTTCAGGCGGCTGCCATGTTGAAGGTATCCTTTGACCATAAGGCAGACTATCTGTTGCCTCAATAAATGGTCTAATGAGTTCTCTTTGGTATGCCATATAACTTTTTTCATCTCTTTGCATATTACTTTTCCCCCTTGATTAATGACTAATTTTAAAGTTGGCAATAGTCTTTTCTAGTGTTGCAACACTTTCTGAAAGCCTTTCAGATAATATTCTCAGCTGTTCGATTACACCTTTTTGCTCTGAACTTAAAGCATTTACCTCCTCTGTCGCTGAAGCATTTTCTTCTGTTGCAGCTGCTATATTCTCCATCTTTTGACTCATCTCATCTTTTAATGAAGACATATGAATCGTCTTTTGATTCACATGACCTAACTGCATATCTATCTTCTTTAATATTTCAATAATGATATTAAATGCCTCATAAGTTTTTTCAACAGCTTCTGATTGATGTGTAAATGTTTCACCTGCATGTTCTACAAGTTTGACACAAGCAGAGGTCTTATCTTCTATATCATTAAGTGTTGCCCTTACATCTGTGGTAGACTTCTGTGATTCTTCTGCTAACTTTTTAACTTCTTTAGCAACTACTGCAAAGCCTTTTCCAACGTCTCCTGCCCTAGCGGCTTCAATACTTGCATTTAATGCTAGAAAGTTAGTCTGCTCACTAATGCTATCTACTAAACGCATAACCTGCTCAATACTCTTCGTCTTTTCACTAAGCTTAGTAATACTTTCTTTAATTGTTGTTACCACATTCATCGATTCTCCCATTGTATGCTGAAGCATCTCTATACTCTCTGTGGCATCACCAATTGTCGTTCTCGCCCCCTGTGTATTGTTATAAATCTCTTCTGTATTTTTTATAACCTCTTGAATACTTTGTGCTAAGTATTCCATAGCCACACTTGTATTTTGCATATTTTCAGCCTGGGCATTTGAACCCCCTGTAATGCCTTCAATGGATAAGGCCAATTGGTCAAAGGTTTCAACGGATAGGTCACTACTGTGTTTCAAAACATCTCCTGCTCTTAATGTTTCCTCTACCACAAGCTTTGTCTCAACTAATAGCTCTTTAATATTTGCCATCATATGATTGAAGCTTTCACCTAACATACCAATTTCATCATTCTTAGTGACTTTTATCTGAACTGTTAAGTCCCCTTGTTCCGCCTTTTTCATAAGTTTCATCACATCAATAATGCCCTTTGTAAAACCTCTTGAAACAACTATACCTACAACTACCGCAATTAAACTGACTACACCTATTAAAACCCATATAAAACTTGTTACCTTCTTCAAATCACTCGTTAAAGCAGTCCTAGGTATTTCTGAAACTACTCTCCAGCCATTTTCTCCTACTGCATAAGCTACCAAGAAATTATCAATGGTTTCACTGCCACTTCCGACGGCCGTCGTCATATAACCTTGTATCTTTTCTTGAAGGTTCGTTAAATTTGTATCTGAACTTAAAATAACTTTTCCTTCTTGGTCCGCTATGCTAATATTGGCGCCCTTAAATAAAGCGACCTCTTTAAGCTGCTCATTTAACGACGACATGTCCACATTCACTATAATTTTACCAAGGTTTTCTCCTGTAATTGTATTTTGGATATTTTTAATATAATAAACCCCTGCTTTTCCCCCTATATTCAAAGTCCATAAGACCTCATTAGTCGCAAGATTTATATCATTAACACTTAAAAGCTGAGAATCATTTAAGGTCCCTAGT
This sequence comes from Cellulosilyticum sp., assembly GCF_982396655.1. NCBI lineage: Bacteria > Bacillati > Bacillota > Clostridia > Lachnospirales > Cellulosilyticaceae > Cellulosilyticum > Cellulosilyticum sp. Next base: position 8,634 of record NZ_CEVXFV010000006.1, read on the forward strand.
TTGCCAATGATTTTGCCATCTGTTGTAACAATCGCAAGACTCTCCATACTACTTTCTAGTGTACTTGTACTCATAAGTTGTACTTTAATCTCATTAAGTGCTGCTGTACGTTGTACGCTTTCTTTGGCATGCATATATGTATTAATCAAATTATTATTAGTGGCATTTAAATTATTGACCACACATTTATTTAAATTCTTTTCAACATCTTCAGTGAAGTAATCTAAGTTTGCACAAGTTTGCTTAACCATCTCAATGGTCAATTTACTACTGTTTTTTTCCATCACCTTTTCTGACTCGGTACTTGAAATCACATTCACAAAAAGCAATGGCACAACTGCAAATATAACATACGTTACAATAAGCTGCCTTTTTATGGACCCTTTATGTTTCTTATTAAACTTCAACATTTTGCGCCTCCTAGTTTTACTTTGCATTTCACATATCTCTTACTAGAATAAATCCCCCGCTTTATTTATTTTTATTGATAAGATTTGTGGTTTTGGTAAATATTAAATATAAACTTATATCTCATTAGGAGGTTCATATGAAAAAGCGAACTTTATTATTCATATTTAGTGCGTTAATAGTGCTTTGCCTTATTGGCTGTGGCAATCAGGTTGATTCTAATCCTGGTGAAGTCACAAGTTCTTTCTTAACTGCCTTACAGCATCAAGATTATTCATCTGTCAAACAATATTACGCAGAAAATGTAGATAACTTCCCTAACTTCAAAAATAAAGTTGAAGATATCTCTCCTAAAGTTGCCAATGAACTCTTTAGTAAAATGGCTGACTTTAGCTACACTGTAGAAAAAGTCTCCATAGATCCTAACGATGCTTCTAAAGCAACTGTTACTGTTACATTTAGATGCTATGATTTAGGTAAAACATTTGAAAGCATACTTTTAGACTACCTTGAAAAAGATTTAACCATGACTTTTAATGGTGCTAAAGATGATGAAATCACCCAACAGGCTGAAACCGTCATTATCGATAACTTAAGTCAAAGCAAACAAGACTTTAACCGTACAGTTCCTATCACACTTACACTTGAGGATAATGTCTGGAAAGTAGATAAACTTGATAATAACCCAGATCTTATGAATGCTCTTTCTGGTAATATTCTTTATACGATTCGAGACATGATGAATTCTATTCAAGATGGTTCTACAACTACAGATACATCTAGCAGTACGAATACTGCTACTCAAAATAATGCGTCTTAATGCATCTACTCCTCTCATCTCGTTGTATTGGGGGCTCTACCAGCCCCTTTTATTTCTCATATTTTTAATTTTATCATAATATTTTATATTTTTTAATCTATTTTTATTTGTATTTTGCCTAACTTTTTTTCTGATATTGTTATACCCCCTTGTCTTTAATAATATATGATATAATAACCATATATAGTCCATTTTTTTAGTGGACTTACTTAATTCTAAGGAGGATACATATGAAATCAGTTGTTAGTTCTACCAAAAAATGTCTCATTTTATTGGCACCTCTTGTTCTACTTCTTGCACTAGCTTTTCCTTGTTTTGCATCTAGTATTCAAATTAAATTAGATGGCAATATGCTAAAAACACCGGTCATGCCTGTTCAAGAAAATGGTACCACACTTGTACCACTTCGCATCATCAGTGAAAATCTAGGTGCTACTGTAGACTTTGACAAACAAGCTCAAAAGATTACAATTGCTAAGGATTCTCAAAGCATTATCCTTACTCTTGATAAAGATGAAGCCCTTGTTAACGGAGCTGCTCAAAATATGGGTATGGCACCTCAAATCATTAATAATACTACAATGGTACCACTTCGTTTCGTAAGCGAAAATCTAGACTGTAAAGTAGATTGGAATCAGCAAACAAAGCTTATTACAATTACTTCTAATACGACTATTAACAGTGAATTACCTGTAGCTACTTTAGTTATTAAAGACTATGGGACAATCACATTAGAGCTTTATCCTGAAATGGCTCCAAATACAGTTAATAACTTCATTTCTCTTGCTAATAGTGGCTTCTATGATGGTTTAATCTTCCACCGCGTTATTTCAGATTTTATGATTCAAGGTGGCGACCCTTCTGGCAACGGTACAGGTGGACCTGATTATGCTATTGCTGGTGAATTTGCTGCTAATGGCTTTACGCAAAATACACTTTCTCATACAAAAGGTGTTATCTCTATGGCAAGAACTTATATGCCAGATAGCGCAGGTAGCCAATTCTTCATTATGTCAGCAGATGGCACTTACCTAGATGGACAATATGCAGCCTTTGGAAAAGTAATCTCAGGTTTAGACCTAGTTGACAAAATCCAAAGCGTCTCAACAGATGCTTCAGATAAACCAACAACAGATATCGTCATCCAAAGTCTCCGCGTCGATACAAAAGGAAAAAGCTATCCTGCACCTGAAAAGGTCGCAAAATAGACCGCTAGACATATCATAAAAAAGCTAAACAAGGTGCCTGGAAATTGTAATTTCTAGGCACCTTGTTTTAATTAATCGTTATTTTTCTTTTTACTGATTTTTGTCGTCTTCTTGCTTTTCTGCTATTGGGTCACTCATGGAATCTGTAATTACTTTGTTGTTGGCTTCATCTTCTTTGGCTTTAGCTTCTAGCGTTTGCATATTGACAATAGCCTTATTGAGTCTCATTAAAATCTTTATTGTCTCTGCTTTCGTTAGGTTAGCAGTTGGGGTAATGCTGTCATTTGTAAGTTCCATTACACCTGCTTTAACTGCATAATTAAGGGCAGGTTCATAAGTATTGTCATCAATATCTGCAATATAGACTTCCTCATTGCTTACTTCTAGCTTGCCTTCTGTAATTTCATAAATCATCTGTGCCATCTCTTGTCTTGTTAAATTCTCACCTATCTGCTTCGCTGCTAAATTCTTCGTTGTCTTAACTTGCAATTTAGAAGCGACTGAACCTATGTACGGATAATCTACCATATTGATATCTTTAAAGTATAACTCAACTGTAGATCTACCTAATTTCATTGTTTCCATATGATTTAAAAGAAGGACACGATCTAAGAATTTAAATGCATCTTCAACCTTGATATTGCTATCTGGATAAAATTTACCATCTTCGCTGCTTTCTAATACACCCAATGAGATTGCTTCATCTATAGCTGTCTTAGATGAAGTCTCATTAATATCACTATATGCCACTTCGCCAGTATTTCTTAAATTAACTATTGTAACGATTTCATCTAAGTTAATACCTAATTGTGTCATAAGCTCATTAGATGCTAAAATTTTGCCAATCTGCTCATCTGTAAATAAGTTTTGAGTAGCTGACTTTAAATCATTGACTGTTATCGTATATCCTAAAGAAGTATAAGGCATCTTTTGTTTTAATTTGGTCAAAATCTGTTCTTTTTGTTCAGGTGTAAGCCCTGCTACTGCTTGTTCTGCTGTAAGGCCCGAGTTGGAAATCATAGTGCCACCTGTAGAAACTTTAGTGGCTACATGAGACACCTTACTAAAATTCCCAAGGTCACGGCTTGTATTATAACGTCCTTGACTACTGCTACCACTCCCGCTGCTTTGCTGATTATCCTCTTCATCCTCCTCACTGCTCTCACCCGTACCGCACATTACCATAATAGTATAATAACGTTGACTCTTATCCTGTGCTTTAACCGTTATCCCAATTTTATTTTCACCTTTTGAAAGCGGCGTAATAATTGTTTCCTCAACTACCGATGCTTTTTCATGTTGTGGCTTCACATGAATCGTAAGCTCAGTTGCATCTTCCTCTAATTGCAAAGTATACGCCGTATTTTCTGGGGTAAAGCTAGGCTCTAATGTCCCACGTTCCACTTCTAAAGAAGCTAAATAATTATTATCACTTTTTTCTTCATCTGAATCAGATTCTTCTACTTCTCTACAAACACCTATTATATGGGGTGTCGTCCCTTCCATCTCTATGCTAGTAAAGTTCCATCCATCTACTATATCCATTTCTTCTTCAATGACATCTGTTACATTCACCCATTGTCCCTCAGTGCCACCTTCCCATTCGGCTAACCTATAGAAAATTTTTACTTTATTCGTCTCATTAGTCGGTGTTGCCCCCATATACATTGGTACATACCATTCATATGGTCTTTCATACTTATCTGCATCAATTGCTTCACCTGTGTCTGCATCAACTACATTAAGATACACAATATATTGTCTTCTCATGCTAGGTATGCCCCCTGGTATTGTTACCCCTACAGTTGGTAATTCCCAATCACTCGCACTTACAATGCCACTGCTAAAAACCAATCCTATACATAAAGTTAATATGCTTAATCTCCTCAATAATTTCACACCATCTGCCCCTTTCCTCTGCTGCGTAATTAAATGTTGTTAATGCGCTACTTCTGCTATTTTCCTTTACTTATATATATTTTATCATATCCCTATTTATAAAAAATATTTTTAGTTGAAATTGTATTATTTTTTTGATTAAGTTGTAATTTTTTTTACGCACCTTAACTAATTAACCTTTCATTTCCCCCTTAGATATTCGAAAACATAAATAAACACTTGGACACTGCGGCCCCCTTCTAAGTATTACCTACTTCAGAAGGGGTAGCCTCGCAGTACCCAAGTGTCTAGTGGCTCTATCTTTCGAAATAACGACTCACTTTTCCTGTATAGCAAAGTGATAGTCGGTGAAGCGCTCTTGTACATGCAATGTATAGAAGCTGTTTATCTTCTTTTTCATAATAATTTTCTTCATTAACTTCATAAACAATAACTGCGTCATACTCTAAGCCTTTTGCCATATAGATTGGCATAATGAGAACACCTTTTTCAAAGCCATCCTCTTCTGGGTTTAATTTGCGTAAGTTAATCTTCTTACTAATCTTGCTATAAACATGGTTTACTTCTTTTTGAGACTTACAGATGATGGCAATAGTCTCATAACCACTGGCTTCGTATTCTTTAACCTTATCTTCCATCCAGTCAAACATCTGATTCATGTTTTCCTGCTCTGCAATAATTGGCAGTTCATCATGACGTTCAAAAGCAATACTCATATTTTGATTATCACGGAGCTTTTGTGTGAAGTGACTGATTTCATAAGATGAACGATAGCTCTTATTTAAACTTAATTTCAAAGCCTTTTTAGGCTCTAAAATGCGAATAATCTCCTCATATAAATCTTCTGTTTCTGACTTTTCAATCGTCTGCCCAATATCTCCAAGAACTGTGTACTGTACATTTCTAAAGATTTCTCCAAATATTTTATACTGAAGTGGATAGTAATCCTGCGCTTCATCTATAAGTAGCTGCCTAATTTGTGGATAGTAATGCTGGTCTTCTATTTTAATCTTTAAGTAAAGTAGCGCCATCCCATCTTCATAAGTAGCTAAATCTGGTCGAAGATTCTTAGCTGTGAAACTACGGATATTTTCGATTCCCTTTGGCATTTTTAAACCTTCACTAAGCTTATTAAATAGCGCCTCGTCTTTAAATAATGCTTCATAAAGCTTAAAGACATTTACCTTGGTGAAGCTTCTCATAGCCTCTAATGTTTCTTCATGATAGCTATTTAAAGTGTTATTCACCTTTTCTTCGTCCTTGTAATCATATCCACCTTTTTTACGAAGCTCATTCATCATCTCTCTGCGTTTTTCTTTTTCAAGTGCATTAAGCTTTTTCATTAACCCATGTTCAATACGGTCAAGGCGTCTACCAATTGCCATTTGAATTGGATTGTCCAAGAAATTCTTACGTAAATCAGAGCCCTTTCCAATCATTTGACCTGCATATTTTACATCTGTAAATGTAAGCAGTTCATTTTCATAGCAGTCTACTAATCGGTCCAACAAAGTAATAAATGTGCTTGATCCTTTAAAATGTATATTTTCACGAATACGCTTTCTATTTTTATGCGTAATCATAAACTCTAATTGGCTACTTCTAGAACGCATATGCATCTCGCCCTTAAAGTACATTTCGAAGAAATCTTCCATCGTGCTGTAGCTTACATTATCTTCGCCTAGCTCTGGAAGAACAGTCGATACATATTCACCAAATAAGTGGTTAGGTGAAATAATCATCACATTTTCACTTGTTAAGCCTTCACTCATACGTTCATATAATAAGAAAGCAATACGGTGCATTGCAATAGAAGTCTTCCCACTACCTGCTACCCCTTGAACAATGAGAAGGTCATTTTCTACATCCCTAATAATAAGGTCTTGTTCCTTTTGAATTGTTTCAACAATATTTTTCATATGGCTTGAAGCATTATTTCCTAAAGCTTGTTGTAACATCTCATCTGTAATCGTAAGGGCACAGTCAAAGAAATATTTAAGTTCCCCTTTTTCGATTTCATACTGACGTTTAAGGCTTACTTCTCCATGTATATCCCCGCAAGGAGCCTTATAACTAGCTGCTCCTAACTCACTACGGTAAAACATACTTGCAATAGGCGCACGCCAATCATAGACCATCACTTCATACGTATCATCATTCATAACATTTTGATAGCCTACATAAACCTTTTCTTTCTCTTCCTCATCTTCTGTAAAATCAAATCGTCCAAAGTATGGTTTATCTAAAATGCGCTTATATTTTTCTACCTTGCTTAATTTATGTTCATAATGTGACGTTTCAATACGTTCCATTGTATGATATTGGCTTAGTTCTATATTTCTATCGTAATCATCTACGGCAGGCATACCTCCTTCAAACATTTCTTTACGAAGGGCTACTAAGTTTTGTTTTTGCTCAGCTGCTGCCTGGCCGCCTACAGTAATTTGTTCTTTTAAAAAGTGGGTTACAGTTTTAAGATACTGCTGCTCTTGTTCTAACTCTTTATTATAATCACTCATGCATTTTCCTCCATTACTACCTGCCCATAGGCCTATCTTATAATAATATCACCTCTCTATAGTAATAGAAAGCCCCTTCAACTCACAGATGTAATGGAGTTGAAGGGGTAGTTTTTTTATGATTTTTCGATAAGATTGTCTATTTGCTCAAAGGCTTTGTCTAGATATTTTTCTGGGTTTTCTTCATATTGAATAACGCCTTCTACTAGGATTTTCTCAAAATGTTTAATTCCTAAACCTTTAAAAAGGTCCTTACAGTAGCTAACACCGTGGTTAACTTTGGATTCAATAAAGAATGGGAAGTCCCCCCCTGATGTTTGAAGATAAATCATAAATCTTTCTTTATCATTTAAAAGTGGCTCTGGTTTTTGCTTGTCACCTTGGAAGTTAATCACCTTTCCACCTAAGCAAATACAGTCAATATACATCTTAAATCTTGCCGGGAAGCTTAAATCCCACATAGGTGATGCAATAATATATGCATCAGCTTTAACAAATTGGTCACCTAATTCATCAATTCGGTCTACAGCCTTTTTATCTTCCGCGCTAAGCTTATCATAATCTGCACCAGTCACCAATTTAATCTCATCAGTTAAATAAGTAGGCCATACTTCTGGAATATTGGTACTATATAAATCAAGTTCCTGAACCTCATATTCTGAATGTTTTTTAATAAAATTTTCTACTAAATATCTCCCTAACTTCTTACTAATAGACTTATCCTCAGGCGAAGGACTTGCCGTAATATATAAAAGTGTTTTCATATAAAGATGCCTCTTTCATTTTTCCCTTATTATGTATCTTTTCACCAATTTTTATGCCCATTTTTCTATTTTTCTCCCCTCTTCAATACTCTAATTCAGCGTACTTACAAGTCTTTTTCACTTTAAGCTGTGTTAAACAACTTTGTTGCTATTTAAAATAGAATAAGAGGGCCTCCTTTGGAAGCCCTCTTACTCTATAACACAACTATTTCATTGTCATTAGGCGCTTTTAATACAGCAACAATATTTTCATCTTCTTCTCCAACTAAAACCGTTCCATACTTAAAACTGTTCTTTACCCAAACATCCATCATTGCTTCAAAAAAACTTTTCTTCTCTTCAAATTATCAACATATATTTCAAAGAAATCATATCCACTAAATGCATCTTTTAATATTTCAGCACATATTGTCATTTCCGTTTCATCTGCTTTACGAAATTTCAATCGTTTGTATCTCCTTTGCAAATTCAAATCTAAACACTATTTTTATAGATATTCCCTATAATCCTTCAGCCTCTCTTTCTCCCTCACCCCAAGATTTAAATAAAAAGAGTCCCTTGGCTACATGCTGACTAGTCTACCTCTGGAGTAATCTAATGATACTCTTAATGAAGAAATGTCAAAGGGTTTTAGCGCATTGTTTGAACGGAGCGCTAGCGCAGTGAGTTATGCGCGTTCTTTGATATTTCGAATTTAGAGTATCACAGATTACGGAAGGTGTAGCTAGTCGGCATGTAGCCAAGGGACGGCCCTTTTAGTTACCTAATCTAATTTATTCTAATTCAAAAGCCCCAGTATAAAGTTGATAATACTTACCATGTTTATGAATAAGTTCTTCATGGTTACCTTTTTCAATAATTCTACCTTGTTCAAGTACCATGATATCATCAGAGTTTTTAACTGTTGAAAGTCTGTGGGCGATAACGAATACTGTTCGACCGTGCATGAGGGCATCCATACCTTTTTGTACGATGGCTTCTGTACGTGTATCGATACTTGATGTCGCTTCATCTAGAATCATTACTGGTGGATCTGCTACGGCTGCTCTAGCGATAGAGATAAGTTGTCTTTGACCTTGTGAAAGACCTGAACCATCTCCTGAAAGCACCGTATCATAACCTTCTGGAAGCATTGTAATGAAGTCATGGGCATTAGCAAGTTTTGCTGCATTAATACATTCTTCATCTGTAGCATCCATTTTTCCGTAACGGATATTTTCCATAACTGTTCCTGTGAAGAGGTTAACATCTTGAAGTACAACTCCAAGAGAGCGACGTAAATCATCTTTTTTAATTTTATTGATATTGATTCCATCATAACGGATTTTACCATCTGCAATATCATAGAAACGGTTAATAAGGTTGGTAATTGTTGTTTTACCTGCACCTGTCGCACCTACGAAGGCTACCTTTTCACCTGGAAGTGCTTCAAGAGATACATCGTGAAGTACGATTTTGTTTTCTACATAACCGAAATCTACTTCATTGAGGGTTACATCCCCTTCAAGTTTTGTATAAGTGATGCTGCCATCACCATGTGGATGTTTCCATGCCCACATACCTGTGTGCTCTGGTGTTTCCACTAAGTTTTCACCTTCATATTTAGCATTTACTAAAGTAACATAACCATCATCTGTTTCTACTTCTTCATCCATTAATTTAAAGATACGTCCAGCACCTGCAAGTGCCATAACGATGGCATTGAATTGTTGAGAAACTTGACTGATAGGCATTGTGAAACTCTTGCTAAGTTGTAAGAAGGCTACAAGTCCACCAAGTGTAAGTCCCCCTATACCTTTTACAGCGAGGAATCCACCTAAGATGGCAATTAAAACAAATTGTAAGTTACCAAGGTTCGCCATGATTGGCATTAGGATATTGGCAAACTTATTAGCTTCTGTCGCATTGTTACATAGCTCTTCATTTAATACATCAAAAGACTCTTTTGCTTTTTCTTCATGACAGAATACTTTTACAACCTTTTGACCATGAATCATTTCTTCGATGAAACCATTCATTTTACCTAATGATTGTTGTTGTTTAATGAAATAGTTGGCACTCTTACCGCCTACTACTTTTACAACTTGCATCATGACAAATACTGAAATAATCACGAAAATTGTTAAATATATACTTGTATATAACATAGCGCAAAATACAGCCACAATAGTGATTACAGATGAAAAGACTTGAGGAATACTTTGAGAAAGCATTTGTCTTAAAGTATCTGTATCATTTGTATAGTGACTCATGATATCCCCATGTGTATGTGTATCAAAGTAACGAATAGGGAGTTTTTGCATATGTGCAAACATTGTATCACGAATTTCTTTTAAAATACCTTGTGCAATAAATACCATTAAATAATTATATAAGAATGTAGCCCCTACACCTATTACATAAATAACAGCCATGGTTAAAACAGCACTTAATAAGCCGTCAAACACTGGGTGAGCTTGTAAAAGTAAAGGTGCAATATAATCATCAATAAGTGTTTGTAAAAACATGGAGCTAGCTACCCCTACCAAAGCACTCACTAAGATACATATAAGTACTGTGGTAAATTGGAATTTATATGCCTTAAGATAACTGAGTAGACGTTTCATTGTTGCCTTATCTGGTTTTTGCATTGGTCCCATAGGTCCTGGACCGCCTGGACCACCTGGTCCTCTCATTGGGCCTTTACTCATTGTCTTCACCTCCCTTAGTTTGTGAAGTATAAACTTCTTGGTAAATTGGATTTGTAGCTAATAATTCTTCATGTGTACCTACACCATTAATTTTACCATTATCAAGAACAATAATTTTATCTGCATGTTCAATAGAAGAAACACGTTGTGCAATAATGATTTTTGTTGTATCTGGAATCTCTTCACTAAATGCCTTACGAATAAGTGCATCTGTTTTTGTATCTACTGCACTTGTTGAGTCATCTAAGATAAGAATCTTAGGCTTTTTAAGAAGTGCTCTTGCGATACAAAGTCTTTGTTTTTGACCACCTGATACGTTAGTTCCACCTTGCTCAATATAAGTGTCATAACCTTCTGGGAAAGCTGCAACGAAATCATGTGCTTGTGCTAATTTACAAACACGGATAAGTTCTTCATCAGAAGCATTTTCATCACCCCAGCGAAGGTTTTCTTTGATTGTACCTGAGAATAAAACATTTTTTTGAAGTACCATGGCAACTTCATTACGAAGTGATTCAATGTCATAATCTCTTACGTCTATGCCGCCAACAGTTACTCTACCTTCTGTTACATCATATAAACGAGGAATAAGCTGTACGAAACTAGATTTTGAGCTACCTGTTCCACCAATGATACCAATTGTTTCACCAGATTTGATATTGATATCAATGTTTTTTAAACATAACTTATCTTTGCGTTTTGCATAACTGAAGTTTACATTTTCAAATGTAATGCTACCGTCTTTTACCTCATGAATTGGATTTTCACCATTTGCTAAATCACTTTGTTCATCTAAGATTTCTACAATTCTCTCTGCAGAAGCACGAGACATAATAATCATAACAAATACCATTGAAAGCATCATAAGTCCCATTAAGATTTGCATTGCATAAGTAATAAGACTCATAAGCTCACCTGTTGTAAAGTTACCTGCTACAATCATTCTTGCTCCGAACCATGCAATTAAAATCATACATAAGTACATTGTAAACTGCATAAGTGGCCCATTGAAGGCAAGTGTCCCTTCTGCTTTTGTGAAATCACTATAGATTTCTTTAGAAATCTTTTTGAATTTATCTTCTTCCACATCTTCTCTAACAAAAGATTTTACCACACGGATACCGTGTAAGTTTTCTTGTACTACGTTATTTAACTTATCGTATGTACGAAATACTCTTTCAAAGATTGGGTGAACATTTTTAATGATGAAGAATAAACCGCCACCTAAAATTGGAATTGCTAATAAGAATATGCATCCAAGTCTCGCATTAATTGTAAATGCCATAATTAATGAGAATAATAAAATCATCGGTGCACGTACCGCAATTCGAATAATCATTTGATATGAATTTTGTAAGTTTGTAACGTCTGTTGTTAAACGGGTTACAATACTTGCAGTTGAAAACTTATCAATATTTGAGAATGAAAAGTTCTGTACATTATAATACATATCATGTCTTAAATTCTTAGCAAATCCAGCGGATGCAATCGCTGCAAACTTTCCTGAAAGTGCACCAAAGCTTAGTGACATGAGACATGCTATAACAAGTACAACTCCCATCTTGGTGATATATCCCATATCTCCTTTATCAATTCCATAGTCAATGAGTCTAGCCATTAATAACGGAACGATAACTTCCATGGTAACTTCTAAAACCATGAATATTGGCGTCAAGATTGATGCCTTTTTATACTGCCTTACGCAGCCTGCTAGTCTTTTGATCATAGTAACCTCCTTATATTGTGTATTTTGAATAATTGTTAGCACATAGACTGTCAGCCTACTAACAATTTATCCAATAAATAAAGTGGATTCACACCCACTTTTATTAAAGATAGTACTATTCTAAGTTCTTCTTAAGCTTATCTGCTATTTTATAGAATGTTTCTATCTCCTCTTCGGTAATCCCATCAACTAACCTCTTCTCAAAGGCAATAATCTCAAGTTCAATCTGTTCCTGAACTTTAATTGCCTTCTCAGTCAGCTCTAATTTCTTTAACCTAGCATCATGGGCTACTGGACGACGAACAATAATACCATTCTTTTCCATACGTTGTAAAATAGCTGTAGCTGTGGAACGTCTGATAGAAAATTCCTCTTCTATATCTCTTTGATACACATCTTGACCTTGATGATCATAAAGATAACCAATTACCCAACTATGTATGCCTGTTACCCGTTCAGCAGCCTTTATTGCTGGCAAATTATCTACATGCCTCTTAATTAAATTAGATATGGTGCGAACTTCAAATCCTACACGTCTATTCAATATTGCCCTCATCTCCTACGCTAAATATTTAAGCTTTCTTTTTGTTAGTCTGCTAACATATTGTATAAAAAAAAAGCCCCTCTGTCAATAATTGATATATCTTTGCTTTCTCCTTATTTTTTACATTTCTTGCACTTATTTTACCATTTTCCTAATCTTTTACCATTCTTCGTTGTCCTATTTAGTAAAATATGTTATATTTTTACACGCAAGTATATAAATATTAGAGTTTTGATTAAATTTAGGAGGATTTAATGAGAAAATTAGGGGTTATCAATAAACTATTATTACTTTTTTGCGTTGCTATTATCATTTCATCATTTGCTATAAGTACCGTCACTTATAATTTATCTAAGAATATCTTAGATTCAAATGTGCAGCTTACAAGTAGCCAAACATTAAACGAAAGTGCAAATGCATTGACACTTTATCTAAAATCACTGAGTCAACAAGTTGATTTATTAACACGCAAAAATGAATTAAAACATTTGGAAGAGCCTGATATCATAGAAGAAAATCTAACAAGTACCTATGATTCGCTAATTGCTGCGTTGAAAACAACGCCAGGTGCTATGCAGGGATATTATATTACAGTCAATAATCGTTTAGTCAGCGTGCTTCCTTATGAAAAAGATGGGAAAACTAAATATGAGCGTTTGCTTACTGAAAATATAGACTTACGTAATGAATCTTGGTATAAAGATGCATTAAAAAATGAAAACAGACTAGGTGTCTATGCGGCCTATACTGAGCCTTATTTTTCTGAAACACTGGGTACAGAGGTCATTACTGTAAGTCAATGTATCAAGGCTAAAGAAGAAGTTGTAGGGGTTGTAGCCATTGATATTGCATTTAGTGCCATTACGGAATTCGTAAACAGTATAAAACTTCTTGATACTGGTTTTGTATTCCTTGTCAATAATGAAGGAGAGGTCTTAGTGTCACCTGATAATGATGCACTCTCACTTACTTCATTCTCTACACTATCTATATGGGAAAGTTTAAATACGACTGAGCCTACAAGCTTAAAAGGGCACTCTGGGGGTGAAGACTACTACATCACTAGCATTACAGATGGCATTACAAGCTGGAAACTAATTGGGATGATTAATCAACGTGAAATTACAAATGATTTATCTACACTTTCTACTTGTACGTTACTTGTTACTTTAGGTGCACTTGTATTAAGTTTTCTCTATGTTTTATTCTCTATGAAAGATTTAAAAAGCAAGTTTAAAGCCTTAGGGGATAATATCGCAGCCATTGCACAAGGTGACTTTACTCAGCGCCCTATCATTCCTGGTCATGATGAGTTCCACATATTAAGTAAAGACATTCAGCAGATGACGCAACATATTTCTGCTTTAATCGGAAATGTAGATGAAACAGCCCAAGTCCTTTTCACTACATCTAATCAGATTAATGCCATCACAGCTCAAACACAAGAGACTTCAACTAATGTAAAGCTTGCTACTGATGAAATATCTATCGGTACAGCCCAACAAGCTACAAGTATGCAAGATATCAGTATGCAGGTAGATGCCTTAGGCAAACAGCTAGAAGAAACTAAAAACTATACTTCAAATGTAAAGGCTATGTCTTCTGAAACACAAACTTTAAGTTCAACTGGCTTAAATATGTTACGCGACCTTGGGGAAACATCTAATCATTCTAATGAAATCGCAGTAAGTTCTTATGCTTTCTTCAAAGATATGACTGAAAGTATTAATAAAATCAACTTTATTTCTAATGCCATTATTGAGATTACTAACCAAACAAGTTTGCTCTCTCTTAATGCAAGTATCGAAGCTGCGCGTGCAGGTGAAAGTGGTAAGGGCTTTGCTGTCGTTGCAGAAGAAATTCGTAAGCTTTCTGATGCTTCTAAAGCATCTACTGATGAGATTAAAAATATCGTAGATGAAATTAATACGAAGTCTATGCAGGCAAGTACTGCTCTTGAAAAAAGTCAGGCCCTTTTATTAGAGCAATCAGATGCCATTGCTTCTACAGAAGACGTCTTTAAAAACATCATTGATTCTGTAAATAATCTGATTAAAGACATCTACGAGGTAGACCAATTAAATGCCCATATGGTGCAAAGTAAAAATCTTGTCCTTCAAAATGTGGATGAGATTGCAGCCATCTCAGAGCAAACAGCTTCGGCTTCTCAGGAAGTTACAGCTTCTACAGAAGAAGTTGCTACAACCATGGATCGTTTATCAGCTGAGGCAAGACAACTTATACAAGCTGCTGAACTACTTAGCGAAAATCTTAAATCATTTAAGCTTTAAAAAATCAAGAAGGGAATCACACTTATACCTGTGATTCCCTTCTTTTTACTCTTTATAAATCCCATAAGTTCCTGTTGGGCCATCCATAAATATCGGTAGTCTTGGCGGATTATACGTCCACCACATCATAAGCAGTACAATCCCTGCAAAAATAATCATCACAATATAAGCGGGTATCCCTTTACCATGTCTATAAATATGTAGTCCTAAAAGCTGTCCTAATATAAGATTCACTAATACAATCAAAATATCTACTACTAAAAATTCTACGCCAAAGGCTTGTGTATAAAAATAAAATATAAGTGGCATTGTAACCATTCCTGTGACTAGGGCTACAAGTCCACCTGTAAGCCATTTATCATAATCTAGTTGCCCACTAGCCCCTCCAATCATGCAATATAAACACCACCAAGCTATAATGGGTAATACTATTAGTTTAATATGTTCCCAAATACTTTCGTTTACAGGTGCAAAAAATCCTATAAACTCATTATTTCCCGTCCAACCGTATAAGAAATGCATCATACTTCCAATTATAAATAAGACAGGAATCCCAATTAATGTCCACTTTGCCGCCCCATCCAATCTTCTTTCTTTCATATAATGCCTCCTTTACTTCTCTAATAGCCTTATTTAACATTTGTGTAACTGATTACATTGCCTCCCCTCCTTATCTATCCTCTAACTTAGCCCTCTATTAAAATATATATTCACCATAGCTTGTATCTATTAGGCTTACTTTCAAAGTCTTAGATTTGTTTTAAAAATAGGCTAACAAATCCTTTGAATCCGTCAAAATAAAAAAGCATATTTTATATAATCCCAATTTAAATGGTGACTCTATAAAATATGCTTCTGCCTTATAAATTTTTAGTGCTTATAAATCCTTTACATCTCTTAGTTCAATGATTGTCCCTTCTGGTGCAATCACCTTGCTTAAAGCTGAACCCTCTACTTCATAAATAGCCCCGCCATGCTTTTCCTTAAAATGATGGTATCCTAAAGCCTTAATTCTAGCCACTTCAGCTTTTACATCATCTACTAGGAAACACATGTGCACAAGTCCTTCAAGCTTACTGCTGGGCTTTGTTAAAACTTCATCTTCTTTGCCAGTTTGAAGCTCAATCATAAAATCTTCTAATGCCAGCCAAGTATTATAGCTACGCTTATGAAAATTGGGTGATTCCTTAATCACTTTAAAGCCCATAATGTTTGTATAAAAGTCTAAAGATGCTTTATAATCATCTGTTTGTATACATACATGGTGTATTCTTCTCATCTTAATGTCCTCTATGTTTCTGCCTTCTTTTTTCCTGTTTCAGCACAAACTTCATAGCCTTTTCAGCTTCTTTCTCTGCCTTACTCACAGCCTTACGCTCAAGTTTACCTTGTTCCTGCTGCTCCTTTAATGCCTGTTGTGCTTTCGTACCAATCCCTTTTTCCTGCATTTGCTTCTTAGCAATTCGTTGCATTCTCTTAGGATTCATACTTTTCTTACCTTCTGAAGCGACCATTCCTTTAACGTCCTTGGGAATTAGTTTATTCCAATTAGTGAGTATAAAATCATATACCTCATTAATTTTAGGCTCACTGCCAAAGGTAATCTTCATCACCTTATAATGCCCCTCTTCCTCCCATTCATAAATGCCACGCCAAAATGGTTCTTCAAAAAGCACTGTTAAACTACTCATGACCTGTGTCATCATAGTTCCCTCCTTTTTTAATGCATCAATCTTTAATGCATTAAGTTTCTAATGCGTCACATGATACAAAACTTTACAAAGAAGGGACAACCAAAGGAGGCAGGTTACTGACAGAATCCATTCTGCGTCTGGACTACCAACCAGAACTGTGTTTTTATCTTTGCTTAATTTAATTTTAGTCTTCTCTCTATCTACGTCAAGCCATTTTTAAAGAAAAATATACTTTTATTTATTGCTTTTCGTAGTACTTAATCAGTGCTTGTGTCCCTAAATCTCCATAGCCTTCGTTCTCTAATGTTTGATACATGCCAAGGATTTTTTCCATCATGCCCATATGAAGTCCAGCATCTTGTGCTTCTTCTAGGGCTATTTTCATGTCTTTGATGTAATGTTTGATATAGAATCCTGGATCTAAGTCTCCTTTTGCGATTCTTGGTGCCATATTAGACATTTGCCAGCTTCCTGCTGCCCCTTGGCTAATTGTGCTGAGCATTGTATCCACATCAAGTCCTACTGACTTTGCATAAGACATGGCTTCACATAAGCTTGCCATCACACCGCCTAAGGCAATTTGATTGGCCATCTTGGTATGTTGACCGTTCCCTGCTTTACCCTCATAAACAATATTGGTTCCCATGCACTCAAAAATATGGTGACATGCTTCAAAATCTGCTTTTTCACCACCGACCATAATGGCAAGTGTGGCTTTTTGCGCCCCTACATCGCCGCCTGATACAGGTGCATCAAGAGCATGTAAACCTTTTTCTCTTGCTGCGGCATCTATTTTAATAGCAAGTTTAGGGCTTGTAGTCGTCATATCAATAATATATGTGCCTTTATCTGCACTATGAAGAATGCCACCTTCTCCAAAATAAACTTCCTCCACATCTTTAGGATAACCTACCATTGTAATGACAGCATCTCTTCCCTTAGCACAGTCTGCCACTGAGCTGCACCATGTGGCACCTTCTGAAATCAGTCTGTCTGCCTTTGCTTTCGTTCTTGTATAAACCGCTACTTCATAACCTTTATGCATTAAATGACGTGCCATAGATTCACCCATTACACCAATACCAATAAAACCGATTTTCTTCATGTTCATTCTTCCCTTCATCTTAAGTCGCCTAATGCTTCACATCGTTATCTATGTGATTTGACATTTATAAACTTTATAAATTTTTTCCCTATATTGACTTAATTATAGCATCTCTCCTACATACTATCTATACCTCAGCGCCGCATACCGCTTCTCTTCTTTTCTCACCTTATTTCTTATCTATTTCTTATCTATTTCTTACCTTATTTTTACTGCTCATGACATGTTATGTACTTTTTTATGACATCTTACTACATTTGTCTAATAATTTTTCTGATTTTATTGTATTTTTTTATAAGGTATGTTGACTACAAAAATCTACTTTTCTAAATATATCGCTGATTTAAATTTACATGGAGGGTTTTTATGAAAAAAATTGGAATTATGAAGAAGGTTATGTTGTTTTTTGGCTGTAGTTTACTCGTTTCATCTCTGATTATAAGTATGATTACTTATATCACTTCTAAAAATATATTAGAAAGTAACACAAAGCTTACAAGTAGCCAGACCTTGCAAGAAAGTCAGACAGGCTTTACAACTTATTTAAAATCATTAAGTCAGCAAGTAGATTTACTTACCAGAAAAAGTGAATTAAAAAGGCTTGAAACACCTGATATTGTAGAAGAAAATCTAGACAGTACTTATGACTCCTTAGTCGCTGCCCTTAAAACCGCACCTGGTGCTGTACGCTGTTATTATGCCACCGAAAACTCACGTTTAATTACAACCGTTCCCTATGAGGAAGAAGGAAAGACCAAATACAAATCTACCCTAGAAGAAAACATCGACTCACGCACAGAAACTTGGTACACTAATGCGCTCAAAAATGATGAACGTGACGGCGTTTATGCAGGCTATACAGAACCTTATTTCTCAGTTAAAGACAATATTCAAGTGATTACAGTGAGCCAATGCGTTAAATCTAAAGAAGAGGTTGTGGGCGTTGTCGCTATTGACTTTGCGTTTAGTTCCATTACTAATTTTGTCAATAATATTAAACTCCTTAATACAGGTTCTGTTTTCCTTGTCAATAACACAGGTAGTGTCTTAGTCGCACCTACAGACAGTCCGCTCACGCTCACACAGTTTAATAGTCTACCTTTTTGGGAAGAGCTAAATACTACTGAGCCTGTTAGCTTAACGAAAAATATTGAAGGCGATGCTTATTACATGACTAGCCTTACAAATGCCATTACAAATTGGAAACTTATCGGCCTTGTTAATGAACAAGAAATCACTTCAAGCTTAACGAAACAACTCACTTATACAACCCTTGCCGTCATTGTTGCCCTTTTAATCAGCATCTTAGTTATCCTACCTCTTGTAAGAGATATCAAATCTAAGTTTAGAACGTTAAGTCATGCTATTAATGAAGTTTCACAGGGTAACTTCACCGCGCAACCTATTATTGATGGGGGAGATGAATTCCATGCCCTCAGTCTCAATATTAATGAAATGATCACAAACATCAAGACTTTACTTACTAATGTGGAGCATACTGCACGTACACTTTTTGAGGCTTCTGATAAAATCTCTTCCATCACAAATCAAACACAAGATACCTCATCTAATGTTAAAATCGCCATTGAAGAAATATCCATTGGTACTTCACAGCAAGCAGAGAGCTTACAAGACATTAACCTTCAAGTAGACACTTTAGCCAAACAATTAGAAGCAACTAAAAATTATACCTCTGATGTAAAAAATATGTCTTCTGAAACCCAATCTCTAAGTAACAAAGGCTTACAAATGCTAAAAACATTAGACGAAAAATCGACACATTCTCAAGAGATTTCTATGGCTTCTTACAACTTCTTTAAAGACATGGCTGAAAGCATTAATAAAATTAACTTTATCTCAGATGCCATCATTGCCATTACCAATCAAACAAGCCTCCTTTCTTTAAATGCAAGCATTGAAGCTGCACGTGCAGGTGAAAGTGGTAGAGGCTTTGCCGTAGTAGCTGAAGAAATCCGCAAGCTCTCTGAGGCCTCTAAACAGTCCACAGATGAAATCAAGGCAATAGTAGATGAAATCCATAGCAAGGCACAACAAGCTAATACTTCTTTAGAAGAAAGTAATGTACTCCTTGCAGCACAATCTTCTGCTATTAAAGATACTGAAAATGTCTTCAATAATATTCTTTCTTCCGTAGAAAAGCTTATTACAAACATTTATGAGATTGACCGCCTCAATAACAATATGGTAGAAAACAAAAACACCGTTATTAAAAACATGGATGAAATGGCTGCTATTTCAGAGCAAACAGCTTCCTCATCACAAGAGGTCACAGCTTCTACAGAAGAAGTTGCTGAAACTATGACTCAGTTAGCTGCTCAAACCTCACATCTTACAGGAGTTGCCGAAACCTTAAAAGAAAATTTAAGCCACTTTAAATTAATTTAAATATATTCAGAAAACTTAATCTTTTCTTTGATTTTGAAACAATTAGATGTTATCATGGTTCAGTATATTAAATCAAAGGAGGCGTTAAATTGAATTTAACTAAGTATTTCAAAACCAAAATCAGTATTGCATTAACACTAGGTGTAGCCCTAACCAATGTACTCTATGCGAATCCCATTCCTCTACTGCCTTACAAACTTCTCCCCAGTACGAGACCTCTACAGCCACACCAGATATTGAATTAGTAGACTTAAGAGAGCATGAGGTCTTAGATATTAACTTAACAGATACATCATTGGCACAACATACATCTACCGAAAAATCTTCAATGCCATTGCCATTAAATCATCGTGTTAAAACAAGCCGTTCTACTGATTCTGCCGTAGATGTTACTATACCTGAACTTGCTTTTGATACAGATGTTTATGGTATGCTAAGTGCTTCTAATACGGCTTCTGAGTATCAAGTAACTTTAACACAACCTACTAAACTAACGGCTACATTAGATGCTGATATTTACATCTTTGATGAAGCACTTAATCTGGTTGCTACATCTCAAAACGAGGGGTTAGGTATTGCAGAAATCACTTCTTGTGTCTTACCAGCTGGAGCCTATTCTATCCTCGTTTATGACTATGAAGGTTCTGGTCTCTATCTCATTAATGCATATGCTTCAACACAAGATATCACTTATGAACTAAATGATACTTTTACAACTGCTACGGCTTTAGATAGCACATTTTATATTAATGCTAATATTGACACACCTTATGATGTAGATATCTATTCAACAAACATCTCTAGCAACACAATTATTAATATCAACTTCAACGATAACAATCAAGGTTATACCCTTTACCTAACTAATGGTACTAATATTTATGATATTTCTAGTGGAGTCTCAGCTGTACAGCTAGACACAGGCAAATGGTATTTCTATGTATGTAGCGAAAATGGTACTTATTCTCCAACTACCACTTATTCGCTAAGCCTTAAAAATTTATATCGAACAGATTTATATAATATTGCTTACAATAAAGATTATCAATCTTACTTACAATATGAAATAACTTCTCCAGGAGTTTATACTTACTACCTAAATGGTAAAGAAATAGATATGACTTATTCATATGAACACCATGTCTCTAATTCTGCTGGTTGGATTAATACATATATTGGGGTAGCAGGACAAGCTGGACGTAGTATTGTTATAGGTAAAGCTGCTGCTGATAATGCTGGCGTAGAACCACCTATTTTGGGCACGCTACGCACAAATAGTGAAACAAGATTAAGTGGTAACAACAGCACACCTGTACTTAGCCTTTACATAGTAGAAAATACAGACGTATCTAATACCTACTTAGCATATGTGCGTCGTTATACTGGTGGTGAATATAAATACACTACTGAGTCATGTTCTTATACTACGCCTGCAGCTCAAATCGTTATTGACCTTAATACGGCAAAAATAGTAGATGTCCTAACACCTAACTTCTATTATGACTATGGTTATCGTAATGGTTACGTCGCAGCTAACAATACTACGACATATTTAAACTAATTAAATATACGTTAATTTAGGAGGTATTTCAATGCATATCAACAGTTATAATGTAATATCATTTTCACCTATGCCTAACACCCTTCAAGAAGCCATTTCACAAAGACGTACACATGGCACAACTCAAAAGACTGATTCTAAGGAGCTTAACTTCTCTGACCTTACTTTAAAGTGTATAAATGATTCAGATTCAGGTATTTATAAAATCGATGACTTAAATGCCTTCGTTTATGAACAAACAAAGTATGAAATTGCTATTCGTGACGCCGTCTATAACACAGGAGATCTTACTGCTAGTGCAACTGCTTATAATGAACTACTCACTGAAATCACACAACAATATGCCTCAGATACAGAATCCTTTACTAAAGCGAAATCCTCTTTAGATACACAATACGAACACTTTGCAACCAACTTTTCTAATACACTTTCAGAACTTACCTCTTTTGCCTGTGGCACTGGTAGTATCCAAGACCATACATTTAAATTCAGCCTTACACGTGAACAACGTGTCCAGATTGCCACAGACACTAAGTTATATCTCATGAACACAAATCCTTCACTTCAAAGTATTGAAACTCAAGAAAATCCCACTTTTACACAAGATGATATTACAAATCTGGTACAAATCTTTTATGGTGACAAAAAAAATTCAGCTACTCATTTAAATAATTTTCTTAATGGTATTACTACCAATACAAATATATCATCATCACTAAAAGATTCCCTTAAAGCACTTGTAGTATCTTAATAGCATTATAAAGAAATCATAATTATACAGTTTCATTTTAATATTTCGGCTTATTGTTTCAGGTTGCCTTTTTATGGAATAACCCTTATAATTTATACATAAGCACCGAAGAAAGAGGGTATTACGCTAGCCTAGCTCACGTAATACCCTCTTCTTCGTTATGTAAAATATTATTCGTAATCTTTGACATTATTTAAATCTACTTTTTCAAGATTAATATCATTTTATTTGCCCACTTTTTATCAGCCCTGATTCCTTAAACTTTTATAGTCCACTAAAATGCTCTGAAAAACCCTCTCTCCTCTTTGCTTACTTTAGCCCCTCAGCTTCTAGTGAGTTTAGACTTTAGATAAGTTTTTCTATTTATTTTAGGTCGCTATAAAAGTTTAAGTTTCAAAGGAGGGGCTCCTAACTATTTATTGTGGGTACCCGCTAAACAATAAATAGTTAGGCTCTGATCTTAAATCTTTGTTTTTAATTGCTTTTAAGGTGTAAGTATTAGTTTTTCAGAACGCTAGCTGTATCCTTGTGCGCGTCATAATTGCGTTAGCCAGTGATGGTGCTCCACTTCAAAATAGGTTAGACATCATGGGGTATTGGCGCTTATGTTGATTACTTGGATTAAACTTTTGTGCTGTATTACTTGTCCTTACACTTAAGTATATGTCTCTTTTAAATAATTTCCCTACTTTGCAACTAAAAAAAATATAAATAACTTAAATTTTATCCCTCATCTCTCATTAGATGATTGCTAAATTGTTTTCTCTCAATGATTTCATATGACTATAGAGAAACCAACTAAAAACTTGAAATATACATGTAGGTAAATAGGTTTCTCTCAATGATTTCACATGACTAAAAATCATGAATAACTAAACTTTATAAATGTGAAATCTATAAAAACTATGAATAACTAAACTTTATAAATGTGAAGTCTATATCTCCATTATATTTTTAATAGTTAATCTTTTATATGATTATCTAATATAAATCTGCTAAAATCCGATAACAGTTATTACGTGAGATTTTTTTACATATTATGTTATAAAGGAGTTTGTATGGAGTATAATTCAATAAATTTTTCATCCACCAATAAATTGGTACTTACATTAAGTTGTCTTATTAATGCCTTTTTAACACTAGGCAATTTTGTAGAGGTTCTTAAAGGTAACAAGCCCTTACTCGTAGCAACAGGCTATCTCATCCTATCACTTATTAATGTAGGCGGACTACTTTACCTCTATCGTAAGGACAATAATTCAGCTTTATTTAAAGAGTTTAGCTTTTGGAGCTTTTTAGCCGTTTATGTTTACTCAATCTTTGCATCTTACACTGTCGGGGTTTATGTGTATATCATACCGTTTGTTTTCTTATATTTCTCATACTTTGATGTAAAATTTATTCAAAAGGTTGTCTGTATTGTATTTACGCTAAACATTACACGTGTACTTTGGCTTGTTCTAATTATTAAACAAAATCAGCCACACTTCGTTTCAGATTACACAATACAATTAGCATCAATGTTTACTATTTGTCTGATTGCTTACTTAGTCACTAAAGTTTCTACTCAAATGAATACAGAAAAACTAGAAACATTAGAAGCAAGTAGACAACAACAAGCAGAAATTTTAAGTAGTGTCCTAGAATTAGGCCGTGTATTAGATACACAATCGCAAGAAATTTATACTGTAGTTTCTGAACTTGAAAAATCAAGTAACGTTGTAGCCACTACAATGAATGAAATTACTGTAGGTATCGAAGATACCACACAAAATATTCAAACACAAAGTCACTTAACACAGGATATTCAGCACATTATCTTAGATACTTCTGATGCTTCTAAAGTTATGACGCAAATCTCTTTAGAGACAATTGATGAAATTAATAAAGGTAAAGAAATCATTGAAGAACTTAGTAAACAAACTGCTACCATGAATACAAATAGTGATACAGTTTACAATTCAATGATTGCCCTTCAAGATAAAACAAGTGAAATCGGACGTATTACTTCTACTATTACAGATATCGCAGCACAAACAAATATTCTTTCTCTGAATGCTGCTATCGAAAGTGCACGTGCCGGAGAAGCTGGTAAAGGATTCGCCGTGGTTGCTGATGAAGTACGTAGCCTCTCAACACAAACAAGCGCTTCAGCAGGTACTATTGCAAACATTTTAGGTGAACTTCAAGTCATGGTGCAAGATGCTGTCTCAGCTATGAATACTTTTAGAACAACAAATACTGCACAAAATAAACTTATTCAAGATACTGAATCAATTTTCAATACAACTATTCAAAGCATGAATGACGTAAATCGCAATATCAATCTTGTATCTGATAAGGTTCAAGCAATCCTTGCTTCTAACGACCAAATCGTAAATAGTATCGAAGAGATTTCTTCAACAAGTGAAGCCAACCTTGCCAATATCCAAGAAAGCTTCGCTGCCACAGAAACAAACAATACTCAGATTGCACAAACTAAAGTGATTGCACAAACACTTGTCGCAACATCTGAACAAATTCAAAAATATCTCTAATCTTTCTTTAGATATAGCATAATAGGGGAACAGACGCACTATGAACTTACCTTTGGTAAGACTACAGTGCTTCTGTTCCCCTATTTTTTACTATGTTTTATCGGCTCTTAAATTTTACATCCATCTTTTCAACTTCATTGGAATGTTTTAAAACAACCATTGCCAATCTCACCAGCAAGCTAGATGGTTTATCTTCAATTACATCTTCTATTGCCTCATCTAACACCTCTCCATCTGAAATCACCCTAAGCCTTGATTTCCCCATTTTCTCACAAAGTTTGTAAAGGCTATGATAAATAATGGTACAGCTAATGTTACCGGTTGAATAAGAAGTGGTCCAATCCTTAACCACCTCTTTATTCCATTCACTTCTAATCCTATAAAATGTGTCATAATTAGAAGTATACAAGGCAGTATATATAATACCCATGTCAGCTTTTCTAGAGAACTATATTTTACTTTATAAAGTATATGTATTACTGCAAGTCCTGCGATGCTAGCCAAAAATATTTGTTTCATCACTAAACGTTTTTCTACATCAAACTGTATGGCATAATCTGATATTGCAAGAAAACCTATGCCTATCAGTGCCCCCATCAATAATAACACGCGCCATTCCAGTACAGGCTTATGTGTCTTATGAAATCCTTCTCCAACCTCCTTGGCATCTCCCATTTGTGCCACAGCCTTTTCATAAGCCGTTTCCTCATCCAGCCCTTCTTCCATCATCAACTCATCCTTTAAAAGTTCAATATGCTCATTTAATTCCTGTGCTAAATAAGGATGAATCTTCTTGTACTTCACCTCATTTAAAACTCCTTTAAGAAAGGCATCCACATACTGATTCACTTAAAGCACCTCCCCCAATGACTTTTAACACGCCTTGAGAATAAGTTTGCCACTCTTCTTTTTTCTCTTTTAATCCCTTCTTCCCTTTTTCAGTAATGCGATAATACTTACGCTTACGTGCAGAAGTTGTTTCCTCCCAATAAGCCTCAATCATTCCATCATTTTCTAAGCCATGTAAAATCGGATACAAAGTCCCTTCCTTGAGCTGAAATACATTATCAGACTTGCGCTCAAGCTCCTTCGTCATCTCATACCCATACTTATCTCCCTCATTTAAAAGTTGCAAAATAAAAAGGGTCGTCGTCCCCTTTAACAATTCTTTACTTACTGCCATTTTCTAAATACCTCCAATTACAATATATCGTAAATCTAGGTATATGCTATCAGGTTCACTAAATTGTATCAACAAAAACTTTATTTTCCCCTCTTACAAACTTCTTCTATAATGTATTAAATTACTATATTTAATGTCATGCACTATACCATAGCAAAACATAGCTGCTAAACAATAAGAAAAGTTCTCTTCTGCCAGTCTATCTATATAGTAATTTAATAAACCTCTGACTAAAAAAGTCTATACCCTTTGCACTCGACACTTACGTAAATATTTCTTCTTTTATTGCTATGTTATAAAAACTGGCTCGTAAGTAGTTGGTGAGTTGAGGCCCAGCTAGTCTACCTTCGAAGAAATTCGATGATGGTCTTGGGGCGACTATTTAAAGAGGTTTTAGCACTGCTGTTTGAACGGAGCGCTAGCGCAGTGAGTTCAGTGCGTTTCTTTAAATAGGCGACCTTAGACCATCACAAATTTCGTAGAGAGTAGCTAGATGGGCCTCAACTCACCAACAGCTCTTACCATCTGCTTTTTATAACCTGCTTTTTACATCCATTTCACTTCTGCTTCTTTACGTGGTGTAGTTCTCTGATATTTCACACCAGGGTATCCCATCACCATACATGTGACAATGTTTTCTCCTTCTCCAACACCTAACATTGCTTTAAGTGCAGGATTTTTTTCTGCTGCTAATGTGAAGAAACCACTAAAGAATGTACCTAATCCAAGTGCATTTGTCATAAGTTCCATATTTGAAGATGCAAGTGTTGCATTAATTACATGTGGTGATACAGTTAAAATAACCGCTGGCGCATTAAAGAATACTCTATCATTTTTAGAATCCGCTTTATAAGCTTCATACATTTGTAGCCACATATGTGCATATCCTAGTAACTTAGGATCTGTATTTGGATCATTAATCATATGTGTTCCCATCGCCTTTAAGGTTTCAAATGTTGCTTCTCTTAACTGGTCAATCTTCTCTGTCACAACGATATATGAAACGTTTTGTGCATTTGTAGCTGTTTGTGTAAAGCGCCCTGCTTCAATAATTTTTTCAATCTTCTCCTTTTCAACTGCCTGTGGTTTGAATTGACGTACTGAACGTCTAAATTTAATAGCATTCATTAGATGGTCAGCATCTAATCCAAATGTTTCCTTATCATATTTCTTAACTTCGCTCATATCATAATCTTTTGAAGCAATAGCCTCTACAGGACAGATTGCAATACAATGTCCGCAGTTAAAACATCTTTCATTTTTAGGCGTTGCCTTTAAATCAATAAGTTCAATATCGCTTACTGGACAATCCTTCACACATAAACTACACCCTATACATTTATCATGGCTAATATTAATCATTACTTTTCTCCTTTTATATTGTCTTCTTAATGTATCTTTTATTTTCATCTATTTCTCATTTGATAATCTTCTTTTAAGCTCTCTTATTCTAAAAAAATTTTCTAAGTCTACAAGTACGATTATTTTTAGTATATACTATGAAAAAAGATAGTATGTAAAGGAACTTATTCATGAGTAAAATTAAAAAAGAATATATTTAATGGCACTTTGCACTTTGTCTAAATCCTATGCTTCTAAAAATGAAATTACAATTAAAGGAAGGTTATAGTATTCTTAGCCGTTCTAGCTTTACTTTATAGCTATCTATTACAATAATTTTCTTGTCCCAATTGCTTTCTTTGTGCTTTGCCCCAGTGATGGGTCTGTTAAATCCATCGATATCGTTTTCGCCTTTTTCTGCCTGTGCTACTTCTTCCTTTTCTAAGTGTGTACAAACTACTATTAATAAGCTACACAGCTTACTTTGCGTTGCACCTACCAGCTTACCTTTAGCTTCTTCTAAGGTTTCATCTAAGCGCTGCACCCTGATAGCTACTGGTTTGTCCTGTATGTAGTATTTTAAAAACCCATCTATACCACGGCTTCGATGGACTGGCATTGCATCTAATGCTTCTATATATTGCAGTACATCAGCTTCTTGTGATTTGTAGGCATTGCTACCCTTCTGTAAAATCCTTGACTGGGTTTTCACAAGACTTTCAAGGCGCTTCATACTTATTTCTACTGCTCTTTGTGCATAATCTATACCTATGAAGTCTCTATCTAACCTTTTAGCTGCAACGGCTGTTGTCCCTGACCCCATAAAAGGGTCTAGCACCCTGTCGCCTTCCTCAGTTACTAACTTAATAAGCCTTTCTAGTAATGCGACTGGTTTTTGAGTCGGATAATCTACCCTTTCTCTTGCCCTTGGATTTAAAAAAGGAATTTCCCACACATCACCTAAGGGAACGCCTTTCTTAGGCTCACCCAATAAAACATTTCCTGCTGCGTCTTTTTTATAATTAACTTTTCCGATTTGGTCTCTTGTCCGCTTCTGTAATAACTGCTCCACATTGGTTCCTACAGCATATGCTGTGTATTGTGGGTAAAATTTAAAAGCCTCAGTCTTACTATAAAAATAAATCGTCTGATGGTTATTTTGTAATCCCTTCTTATGATTGGACCATCTTTTATAACACCAGATAATCTCATTTCGAAATTGCTCTGGGCCAAATATCTCATCTAAAAGTTGCCTCAAATCATGATTACTATTTTTGTCACAGTGTAAAAACAAACTACCGGTTTGCTTTAAAACACGATGACATTCTATAAGTCTTAGCCGTAAATAATCCACATAGGCCTTTTTATTTTCCCATTTATCCTCAAAAGTATAGACTTTTCCACTTTTTCTGTTAGTAAGTGCATGGGTACGTTGTGAAAAAAAAGGTGGATCTAAATAGACCATATCGACTGTTCCGGTCTTAATTTCCTGTAATCGATATAAGCAATCTCCCCACAAAATTGCCATGCGCCTAGCCCTCCCTAGCTTTCCCCGTGTAATGTTTTCTCATTACCGCAGCCTAGCCTGTATTATCGTGAATTCCACCCTTTATTATTAGTTTATTCACAAGAAAGCCTTTTTACGCCTATATTTTTGTTGTTCTTAGTCCTTTTTTATCTTTCTTTCAATCGCTTATACCCTTAGTCCTTCATCTTATTAATATAACTTATAGCATAACTTTTCTCATTTCCTTTCTCTATAGATTTCACATTTATAAGTTTTAGTTATTCATGATTTTTACTTAATTTCTCTATACAAGTGTATCGTTACGATTTAACAAAAGTTATTTTTAGTATTTTCTTTATATTCCCCTTTATATATACTATAAGCAAACTTAATCAACACACTTTATATAAGGAGGCTTTATATATGACTACAAAAAGTTTACAACGTTCTCAAATTACATTACGTACACTTATACTTATTGGCTTATTTTCTGCCATCTGTTACGTATCACTTTACTTTAAAATTCCTATTCCTTCACCTGTAGGAAAACCATTCTTACATATGGGGAATATGTTCGTTATTTTAGCAGGATTACTTTTCACTGGCCCTATTGGTGGGGCTGCTGGTGCAATCGGTATGGGACTCTTTGATGCATTAAATGGTTATGCGGACAGTGTCCCTAAAACGATTATTCTAAAATTCGGCATCGGCCTTTTCGTAGGATTAGTTGCTGCTAAAGGCAACAAAAAAGATGCCAAATCACCGCTTAAATGGGTTGGCATCTCTGCTGGCATTTTAATCATAGGTGGCCTTATCCTCATGGCACTTGCCCTTACAAAAGGACATGAAATCGCCATTGCTGGCATTGAAAAAACATTAGTACTTAATCCTGTTCTTTACATCTTTGCACTTATTTTAGGTGTAGGCCTTGCAGTCGTTTGTATCGTAGGCCGCAAAATTTCTATTAAAATGCAATATGCTATTCTAGGTGCTGTAGTCGGTATTGCCTTCAACCTTGTAGGTGAATTTGTATTTGGTGCAATCAAACTCTTACTTGCAGGCAGTGCTTTTTCACCCGCTATTATCAGTTCTGCAGTAAGCTTACCCGCTACACTTATTAATGGATCATTTTCTATTGTAGTGGCGCTGATTTTATACACACCACTTAATAAAGTAATTCAAAAATCAGGTTTCAAATTCTAAATAAAAATAGAGATAATCCCTATAAATATTGCTATTTAGTGATTATCTCTATTCCTACTTTTATTTTTTTAATGTAAATACACGGTCTAACATAACTGCCACTTGTGCACGGCTTGTTGAATTTTTTGGTGCAAAACTGCCATCTGGCTGACCACTTATAATTCCCATTTTCACAAGATTTTGTACAGCTTCTTTCGCGTAATTACTGATTGCATCCTGATCTGTGAACATCATACCTGATGGATTAACTTCACTGATATTCATATTAAGTACAGTAATTGTACGATAAAGCATGGCGCTGATTTCTTCATTTGTGATTGGTGCATTTACACCGAATGTTCCATCTGCGCGTCCTGATGTAATCCCTGCATGATAAAGTGCTAAAATGCTATCTGTATACCACTTGTCTGCTGCTACATCTTTGAATGGATTAACTTCGCTAACCTTATCAAGGCTAAAGGCCCTCGCTAAAAGTGTCGCAAATTCACCTCTTGTAATAGATGCATTTGGCTTAAAGCTGCCATCAGCATACCCTTTAATAATTCCTTTGCTTGCCATATTCATAATGGCTGACTTCGCCCAGTGATTTTCTAAATCTGTAAAGTTTACATCATTACTACTATCTTGTGTATCATCAGCATTGCCATTATTATTGTCAGTATTTGTATTCTCATTATTGACACCATTATTATTTGTAGTACCGTTATTTCCTGTACTATTATTTGAGCTGTCGCTTTCCTCTTCATCACTGCTGTTATTATTGCCAGCATTGGTGTCTTCGCTTGGTTTATAAGCTGTTTCTGTATAAATCAGCTCTGCTTGCTCATAATTTTTTGTAATATAGCCCTTTTCAATCACCTTAACTGAAGTCTTATCTTCATCTAAAGTTAATTTTCCACTTGTCTGTAAGCTTAAACTTAAAGCTGAAAGCTTCCCCTCACTTGTTACAAATGGTACTGATTTATCCTCTGAAACAACATAAAAGCTTAATTTTTCTTTGTCATCTTCTTGGGTTAGAAGCTGATAAGTTGTATAACTATTTTCTACTTTTGAGTTAAGCTGAAGTACCCCTTTAATATCATCAGCCACAATGCTTACTTCTAAAGCAATCACTTCATCCCCTAAGTTTTTCATACCAAGGTCTATATTTACCTGATTGCCGCTTACTTGCTGGTGATGAAAGGTAACTTGCGGCGCAGCTACTTGAGCTGTACTAGCTTGTACTAAATTTGCACAAGCTAGCACACTCATAACTGCTATCCCCCCTAAACATTTATTCTTAAATTTTCTCATTGTAAGTCTCCGTTTGTACTGTCATCATTTATGTGTAAATCTTAATTTATGTATAAGTCTTAATTAATCTTGTGTAAATTCAATGATAGGCATATCTTCTTTCGAAGGTACAATTTGCCATTTTGTATCACTTACAAGTCTGCCACCCTCTACACTTGTTCCCGCATCTGTTCTAAACATATTTGCTTTGATTTGAGCTGGAAGTGTTTGTGCTTTTGGTACGAAGATCCAGATACCATTTCCTACCTTTGAAACTTCCTCATCTTCTGGAAGTTCAGCAAGCATGTATAACTCGCCTTCTACTGCTTCTACATTTGTTTTATTGTCATAACCTGGTCGTTCTGCTACGTCAAAATCTTTCTCATTGACATATTCAGCAGATAAAACGATTTTACTATAAACTGGGTGACCACGGTATGTTCCCATCACTACTAATGTACCTTCTTCAATAGTGCCACTGCCGAAATCATAGTCATGACCAAGGAAACCAATGGCATCTTCTATGAAGTAAACGCCATCGCCAGGGTAAGCTAAAACGTCAATTTGCGCATCACTAAGGTCCTCAATTGCTTCGCTTGTAATACGGATGTACATGGCATCATAAGTCCAAATGCGGTCATCTTCTTCACCCATTCCTGGTTTATTGAAGTAAATAAGTGTTGTACCTTCTTTTAGCTGACTTTGTTTTGCCTGTGCCCAATCTTCGCCATTTTGGCTCACTTCTACTGTATAATCTGTCCCTACACCTGAAGTAACATCTGTAAATTTAAGCCCTACTACCTCTGGTGCTGCTGGTAATACAATTTGCAAACTTGAAGCTGTTGTACGTTCAATAGTGTACTCAGATTTAGCAAGCGTTCCTTCTGCTGCAATATACACTTCTTCTGTATACGCTTTATCTGTTGTATTTAATAACTTATCATAAGCTACAACGCTATATGTATGTGTCACATTGTTAGCTGAGATTTCATCTACATAAGTGCTTTCTGTTGTAAAGGCAATTAACTCACCATCTCTATAGATTTCATAACCTAAAATATCTTCATCTTCAATGTCGCTTGTCATTGTAAGTGTCACTACTTTATCATTTGCATCTTCACCGATTGCAGCATCAACGCTTACTGTACTGCCTTCTGCCATGCCTGCTTTGCCTTCTAAACGATAACGCATTGCTTCATCATTTAAATAATAAAGAGCACGTGTTTCTTTTTCATACTTACTTGTATAAGTATAAGTCTCATCTGAAATATGTAAGCCCCATCTTTCAAAGAATGGTGTTAAGTCCTTCTGAGCTGCATCACTTGCTAAACGGATAAAGTAATTTTGTACATCTAAACCTTGTAAATTGAGGTCTCTAGATAAACGGTGAAGTGTTGGATAGAAGTCTCCTGCCTCAACACTTGTGTTACTGTCATCATAAGCTAAATGAAGTTGCCAGAACATCCCTAAGTTGACGAATACATTACTTGCAAAACCTGTATTTTTTGAAACAACCTTTTTATAAACATCTGTGTAAATATCTGAGGTTTCAAGTCTAGATTTGCCACCATTAATTGTCTGTGCAAAGAGTGCAAAGATATTATTAGTAGTTTCACCTACGATGAATTTACTATCATTGATAATATGGCCGATTTCATGGTTAATTCCCCAACCAAAGTAACCAGATTCTGCGCTACGGTCGCCTTTTACTAAAGCGGCACCTGAGCTATATTGAATCCCAATGTGGTCACCTGCTGCATACATAAATACCCCATTATTCATAGGCATATAACGTACATTCATACGTGTTAATGGATAGCGATGTTTTGCTTCTGTAGCCTCTTCTGTTAGGCCTAAAATATCATAGTGCAGTTTCATATTAGCATCCCATGTCATTAAGCTTTCATATAAACGCTCTGCTTGGGCTGCTAAATCTCCTTCAATACCACTTGTAAGTCCGTTGTACACCTCTTCAGCTGGTAATGAAAGTAATACTTTATCTGTACCAAGCTCTGTACTATTAGCTGGATTTTTTGTTTTATTACTTAAGTCTAATGTTGCCACATACGCTGTAAGTTCTCTTACATAAGCTGTCACTGCCGCTTTTACAGTAGCTTCATCTTCTAGACTTGTAAGCTCTAATGTTGGTATTTTCTTAGCATGAACGATACGTACTGTTGTCGCATCTTGCTCATTACCTGTATATCTTAAGTAAAGCGGACCACCCTTATCGCCATTATAGTGTACAAGCTGTGGCACCTGAATTACATTTCTGCCTTGTTTTAAACTAATGGTTTTAGACCATGTCCCATCTCCATAGAACTGCGATACCACAAGTTCTGGCATACTGCCGCCTGCTGGGGCGTCTACGTAAACTAAAATTTCATCATTTGCATAAGCCATAACCCCTGCTGCCTGAAGATCACTTAATCCACCTGCTGCGAAGTTCTGACTTTGTGCTGTTGCCTTTTGTCTTATTTGAACAACTTCTACCATTTCTCCTAAGTTAGAAGGTGTCCCTGCTGTTAATATTTCTTTAGCAGCTACTAACTCTTCTCTTAAAATTGCTTTATCTACCCAAAGCACTGCACCTTCAAGGGCATCTAACTGTGCAATTAAACTCTCAATTTCCTCTACTGTGACACCTTCTTTAACTGCTGTAAATGTGCCATTCGCAAAGATATTTTCAATGCGTTCAATCATATCTTGGTACTCATAGAACATGACTTCTGAGAGACTCATGTTTCCAGCACCGTCCCATTCAAATAATTGCACTTCAATTTTAGCAACCTTTGTTTTTTCAAATGGTAAAATCATAAGACCATCTTTACCGATGTTTGGAATCTTAGTACGTGAAATCACTGTCTTTGGCTCACTATCTAAAGTTTCCCATATCTTAATGAGATAATCATTTGGATAATGCCAGTATTTACGTGTTCCCTCATAGCGGTCTAAATCGCTATCAAGTCTTGGTACAACTGCCACATAATCCATTTCATAGCTATCATCAAATGTCGCACTAAAGCCTCTTGTTCTTTGATATGTTGCTGCTGTCCAGTGTGTATTAAAATCACCATCTATGATATTTGTAATATTGAAGCCTTCTGGATAGAACTTCATATCTACATTATTATTATCTAAAAGTGTAATCTCTGTAATATGGCTATTATCAATACGTCCTACAGTTGGTATTTCTGGAATAATAATTTCTTCTGCTACTGGTACCGCTTTTACAACAGCTGATGGACTACTTTCGCCTGCATTATTTGTAGCTGTTACATAAATCATATACTCTGTATCATTTTCTAGATTTTTGAGCATCGCACCTGATTTTACATCCTCAACCTTTGTATACTCGCGGTCTGTTACCTTTTTATAATAAAGGTTGGCACCTGTCGCCTCTTTACCTATTCTAAAGCTTACTTTAATTGCTTTATCAAAGCTGCCCACATTTACCTCTGTTGGCGCCGATGGCTTTTGCTGTGGCTCTGGTGTTAATGTTATTTCATTTGAAAGTGGTCCTTCCCAATCACCATTTACAGCTTGTACTGCAAAGTAATATGGTGTAAAGTTCTCAAGGCCTTCAATCGTAATGTTATTAGTTCCTGTATAATGTGTTTCTTCATATACACCAGGTTCTGTGCCATAATGCACCTTATAACCTGTAACATTAGAAGTTTGATTCCAGCTTAGGGAAACGCCTTTATCCTGCGCCTTACCTGTAAAGCCTTTGATTAACCCTAACTCTTGATTGATAGCATTATCCACTACATCTTCTAAAAATTCAATTTTAGAAATCGATGCTAAAAGACCATTTTCTTTACTTGTTTCTGTTACTTCAATTGTTAATTTTTGAATAGGTACTTGTTTACCTAAATTAATCTTAACAACTTTATTGGCACTGCTACGGCCTGTTCTAGCTGCTAAAGCATATGTTTCTACTGAAGTAAAAGCTTGTCTTACTATTTCACCATTTGTATCCTCATACACCACATAACCTGCTGTCGGTGCACTCTCTGCTGGTGCTGTAATAGAAATCTCTGAAACATTCATTTTTTCTGTGAAGCTTACCGGAATCTTAATAGGTGCTTCCTCTGTAATCGGCACACTATTATACAGCTCTACTGTCGTTGTATCATCTCCATCAAATAAACTGTGGATTTCCCCTGATACAGTCACATTGCTACCGTTTACATCCTTAAATTCTACTTCTACTGCTGCTTCATCTAAAACCTTGGATAAAATCATCTTTGTATTATAAATAGAAGCTTCTCCTGTAGCTGTTTGACTCCAGTAAAGCTGTGCTAAATCTTCTACATCGACAACCTTATCACCATTTAAGTCATAGCTTAAATCACTTGTACCTAATGCCGCTTCTAACTGCGTCAAATCAATATGATCGATTTTACCATCACTATTTACATCCCCTACTGTAAATGTGTTGTTCCCTGCATTAACGACTAAGTGTTTCTCTGTTTTCACAAGTTCAATGTCCTCTGAAGTATAAGTTTTATACCCCTCTCCCATTAAGCGAACTTGATATGTCCCCAGTGGTAAGTCCTCAAATACCACATAGCTGCTATCCCCTTCAGCTGCTCTTACCTGACTATTAAGTGGCATCTCCTGAACAACCTTACCATCCTTTAAAAGCACCGCCTTTAAACCTAATCCACTATAATCAACGATAGGATAGTCCAAGTTTAACGTTACTTCTAAGTTTCCTTTACCGCTTATGCCTTCACTTGTTGCTGCAAATGTTGTTGCCGGTAATTGTGAAAGCAGTAAGCTACATGCTAATACATATGCTAGTCTCTTTTTCAAACTTTATTTCTCCTCTCCTTCCCCATTACATTATACTTCGGCATATGTCATCTTACAAATTATGTAAAATTCCACTTTTTTATCAATTAATTATTATTTGTTATTATTTAACTCTACTCTATATTTTAAAAATAGTATAACTCCCCACAAAAAATAGATACTGTTCTATAAAAAGTAGATTCCCTTTCATAAAAGGGTAAATACCATTCTATAAAGGGTAGATAACATTGCATAAAAGGTAAATACTATTCCATAAAAAAAGAGGTGCTGCAGCACCCCTTCTTTAATATCATCTAATTTTTGCAATGCTTTTTTAATAGCATAAAAAATAATACAAACCCTATGCCTAGTATAATATGTGCAATACCTGAAATCCCTGAAATAGACATATCTACTGCACGGCTTACTTGTGTTCCTATTACTTGAAGTGTTCCTCTTATAACCATCATGACTGTGCTCATTAAAACACCTACATTATAAAGTACATAAAATACTTTAAAACGCTTTGTTTCAAATAAGTTTAGTTTCTCACCATATAATCCAATGAGTAATAACATTATCATCCCTAATACAAATAAATGTGTATGTACTGTCCCTAATTGTGTTTTCCCACTAAACTCAAAAAATCTTGTAAGCTCACGGTAATACACGCCCCCTATGAGACCTAAAATCGCATAAATAAATGCCATATTAATTACTTTTTTCATATTATGTCTCCATTTCTAACGCTTTTATTTTATGTCAGATTTATTCTAGCACTTATTTCTATATCTAACAATAATTATTAGCTAATAAAAACATAATTAAATTATTAGTATTCTTTCTCCCTTCATCATCAAGTCATCATACGCAAATAAGTAGAGGCCTACTACTTTTCATATAATAGCCCTCTACTTAATCTATTTATTATTCTCTTATCTATCTTTTATACTTATCTTTCTCTTATACTTATCTTTCTCTTATACTTATCTTTCTCTTATAGAAGTTCCTTAAATTTAGTATTCTTTAAGATTTCTCCTAATGGGATTTTTTCAAGTGGTACATCTTTAAGCCCTAAACAAGTTTTAGCTGCATTGGCTAGTACTCTAATATCATATTGACTTGGAAAGACTGGGTCTACCTGTTTTTCTAAGCCAAGTAAGCCATAAACTGCCATCATGGCACTACGTACTGAGTATTCTACTGTAAATACACAATCATTTTTAATCTCAGCATATTGACCTAAGAAACCAAAGTTTTTGCTACCTGCTGGAATAACATCTGGTCTATCCCCTTTTACTCTTGGCATAAATTGAGATGTAATATAAGGCATCATACTTGGAATGACATTAATTGTATGGCTTAAGATTTCATCCATTTTATCCTGTAAGCCCATATGATAAAGAAGCTCTTGTAATAACTCACGCCCTGTACAGTCGCTCATTTTCTTTTTAATAAAATCACCTTCTGCATCTGGATAGAGCGCATATGCCCAGAATACCTTTACATTATCTGGCTGATTAATAAAGTGTGGTTGTGTAGGTACAACCCAGCTCATAAACCAGCTTGAATCTTTGATTGTAACAAGACCACCCATACCAGGTTTATCTTGTGTCAATTTTAAGATATATGGGAATACAATATCGTCATCTTTGAGAGTGATGGTGAAAGACATCCATTTTGTTTTATCAATATCACTGCAAAATACTTCTGGATGACCGAAATCAGGAGATTTCTTAGCGATTTTTTCCCATACACTAAAGCATCCTTTGTCTTCTGAACGGTTAAGAATTGCTGGATGGTCTAAATCACCTTTTGTGGTGTTTTGTGTCATAGAGCCATTTGTAAATAACACAAGATCTTCTTCACCTACATCAATTTTTTTGTTTTCACCATGATGTTTATAATGTACAGCTGTTGCTACCTTTTGATTATTGCTAAAGTCGAAGTCAATATCTGTTACTTCACAGCCATCATCAAAGCATACATCATGGGCTTTTAGCCAATTGATAAGTGGTAAAATGAGTGAGTCATATTGATTGTATCTAGTGTGTAGAATACCCTTTAGACGATTCATGCCATCAATAAGGTGCATGAATCTTTCCATATAACGTTTAACTTCTACTACACTATGCCATGGTTCAAATGCAAACATTGTTGCCCAGAAGAACCAGAAATTTGTTTCAAAGAATTCAGGTGTAAAATACTCACCAATTGTAGTTGCCCCTAATGCTTCTTCTGTACTCATATACAATTTAGCAAGCTCCATAGCATTGATTTTACTTAGCCCAAATTGAGAGAAATCTACTTTTTGCCCTTGTTTTTCAACAATACGACAATGAGACTCTATAGGCTCTGCTATATTAAATTCACGGAAAGTATCTAGCACACTTCTATTTTCATCTTCTATAGAAGGAATAAAACTAAAAAGCTCTGAGAAACATTCAAAGTGCTCTTCAATCTCACGTCCGCCTCTTGCTGTATATCCTTGCTCCCACTGACCAGCACCATCCATAGAACCACCGAAAAGTTCAAGTTGCTCTAAAATATGAATGTTTTTGCCTGGCATATGGCCATCGCGGATTAAGAAGGCTGCAGCTGCTAGTGAACCAATGCCACCGCCTAAAAGATATGCTTTTCTATTTTCAATATTTTTTGGTGCTACTGGATTAATTTTTTGATAGTTACCCATTTTTATCGCTCCTTTTCACTTCTACTATTATGTGAATTTCATTTAAATTCAATTCCTTTGATATACGTATCATATGAAATTCCAAGAGCTATTTCCATGAACAAAAATATGCCAATGTGAAAAAATTACACACTTTGCGGTAAGTGTGTAATCTTCATGTTTTCTACGTATTTTAATAGTTAGTAGTTGGCGCGTTTCATATAGATTATGCTTCTTACTTATTGTTACCAGCATAACGCTGCATCATGCATACAATTGTCCCATCCATCATACGAATAATGCGCTGTGCCACATCTTCTTCTTTTTCCTTTAATCCCCCTTCTAACCACTTCAAAAATTCTCCTACTATCGCATAAGTATAAAAGTCCGCTGCCTCTTCTTTAATCATAGCAGGCACTTCCATCCCCTTTGCAATATCTTCTATGGTACCTCTAATCATTTGCAAAAAAGTAGTTTGTAGAAATTTCTCCAGATGTTCACGACCTAAAGAATGAAATGTATTTAAACAAATTGCCTTATTATCTAACGTATACTTCAAAACAATCTCAATGCCTTCTCGCCAGCTCTCACACTTACAGCATTCTTCAAAATCCTCAATCACTTCATGCTCATAAATCCACCCCAAAAGCTCATAAACATCTTGAAAATGATTATAAAAAGTATGCCTAGTAAGACCACACTGCGTCGTGAGTTCACGTACCGTAATTTTATTAATAGGCTTCTCTAACATCAAAGCCTTCAATGCACTACCTAGTGCTTCCTTTGTAATATTTATATTGCTCATCTCTTTATCTCCTTACTCTATATCTATAGATATCACATTTATAAAGTTTAGTTATTCATAATTTTTAGTCATGTGAAATCATTAAGAGAAACTTATTTGCCTAGACGTGTATTTCAATGTTTTAGTTAGTTTCTCTATAATCTTGTAGATAAAAGCATTTTAAAATATTAATGTAAAAAAGTCCTGAAGTTAATTATACTTCAGGACTTTTTTACATTAATATTTAAGCATTCTTTTTTAAATATTATTTTATAATTAATACCACCAAGCAGGATGAACGATTTCTTTAGGTAATTTTGTTTTTGAATCTCCGATTGCCATATTCACTTGGGCTTGTGTGAGATAGAGACAATCTTTAAGATTCGCGCCACTTATATTGGCATCCCTTAAGTCTGCACCTATTAAGTTAGCACCCGTTAGATTGGCATTTTTAAGGTTAGCACCTATGAGAATGGCACCTGCTAAATCTGCGCCTATTAAATTGGTGTTTGTCAGATTTTTGCCCATGAAAAAGTGACCTTGTGCCAGCGCTTTTTTATCCTTACTATTTGCTTCTTTGAGTGGTGCTACACTTAATTCAACTAAATAACATAGTTCTTTTAATAAGCCATTCACCTTATCCCTATGCGCCTCAATATCCACTTTTAAAAGTTCCTTAGCACTTAATTGGGTTAAGACATCTGTGTCTTCAAGGCCATCTATAATATCCTCTTTAATAGGTGCCACCGCCTTGAATGTTACCGCATCCGTTAAGTACCACTTCATTTCCTGAAGCTGTCTTAAATGTAAAAACGCCTCAAACATTTCTTTAGCTACCTTCGGTGATGCTTTCCATTCCTTGCCGCCATAAGTTACCTGTGTTACCTTTTGCCCAGCGCCAAAGCATTCATAAGCTGTGCAGCCTTTATATCCTTTACTTCTCAGTTCCTCATGTGCATCACATCTAAAATTTTCTTGTAAATGTCTGCAAGGTACTCCAGCCTTCTTATCTACTGGAAATCCATCAGATTTTGAAAAATATAAGGCCACGCAGCATAATCCCTGACATCTCTTACAGTCAATTTTTAAATCATTAAACAAACTCTCCTCATAAGTATCTATACGTAAGTTCATCTGAATTCCCCCAATTTAACTTCTGTCCTTATTATGTTTCTATAATATCTATATCTTATTATAGCATTTTTGTTCTAATACATAAATTTTATTCAAGTGATTCTTAACGCTTCATCTTAATATAACTTAAATTATGAGATACTTTAAATTATGATATGCCTTAAATTATGCTTATAATAAATTATATTTATAATAAATTATGTTTATAATTTAAAGAACATCGTTGCAATATTAAAATATACTAATACAGAAAATGTATCTACAATCGTCGTAATAAGTGGTGCTGCCATAATGGCTGGGTCTAGTTTACACTTTTTGGCGATAAGGGGTAAGATACACCCTACAACCTTGGCAATAATAATTGTACACACCAAAGAACACCCTACAACTAACGCAAGTACGAGATTCTTGTACATTAATAAAATACGTATGCCATTAACAACGGCAAGAACTACACTTACGATTAGGGCAATACGAAACTCTTTAAAAATAACTTTAAAGAAGTCCTTAAAGTTAATTTCCTCTAATGCCAGACCACGAATAATAAGCGTAGAACTTTGTGAACCACAGTTACCCCCTGTATCCATAAGCATAGGAATAAAGGCTACCAAAAGTGGAATGGCGGAAAAGGCGTCTTCGTACCTTGTAATGATAGTCCCTGTAATTGTCGCGGAAAGCATTAGTAATAAGAGCCATAAAATACGATGTTTCGCATGATCAAATACAGATGTTTCAAAATATGAATCTTCACTAGGACTCATCGCTGCCATCTTTTCCATATCCTCTGTCGCCTCATCTTCCATAACGTCCATGGCGTCATCTACTGTTACAATCCCTACTAGACATTTTTCATAATCCACTACGGGTATTGCCATAAAGTCATATTTTCCGAACATCCTTGCCACATCTTCCTTATCGTCATGGGTATAAGTATAAATCACATCCGTCTCCATAATATCCACAACCTTGGCTTCATCATTTGCCATCAGCAAATCTTTTACTGTAATAAAACCTATAAGCTTACGATTTTCAGTCACATAACATGTATAAATCGTTTCCTTATCAATACCTTCCTTGCGAATATGCGTAATAGCTTCTTTCACCGTCATATCCTTTTTGAGATTAACATATTCAATCGTCATAATGCTGCCCGCACTATCTTTAGGATAATTCAGCATCACATTAATCATATTTCTAGTCATCTCATCTGTATTTTTTAAAATACGTTTTA
Source organism: Cellulosilyticum sp. (assembly GCF_982396655.1). NCBI lineage: Bacteria > Bacillati > Bacillota > Clostridia > Lachnospirales > Cellulosilyticaceae > Cellulosilyticum > Cellulosilyticum sp. The sequence goes on from NZ_CEVXFV010000006.1 coordinate 50,683, forward strand.
CTACATTTGCTGGCATTTCTTCAATTATATCTACTGTATCATCTAGGAATAATTCATCTAAAACTTCTTTTAACTCGTTATCCGTAAATCCTTGAATAATCATTTGTTGCAAATTGCTGCTCATATAAGAAAATGTTTCTGCTGCCTCTTCTTTTCCTAGTAATCTAAATACAAGGAGCAATTCTTTTTCTTCAACCTCCTCTAGTAATACAGCTAAATCTACTGAATTGGCATGTGCAAGTGCCTCTTTTAAAGCCGCAAAATTCTTGCCTGCTAAGAGTTCTAAAATTCTTTCTCTATTCATTGCTTTGTCCTCCCTTTCACTCGAAAATACTTCTTAGTGAATACGTAAAGAGCAAGACATCGCCTTCAAAAATATTTCAATCTATATATTTAGGCTCAAGAAAGGAGCTGACACTATTAACCTAGTCCTATACTTCTCCTCTGGACAGTGTCAGTTTCTTAAGTGTTCTATTCATCTTACTAAGGGGTATATGCTTCCCTAAATATATACCTTGAGGTATATTTTCCAAAAGTGTCTTTACACTCGGAGGTATGCCTTGCCCGCTACTACTTCCACCGTCCATTTTCTTCACCTCTTTTTATAATTTCATCACATTAAATTTAACCAATAAAAAAAACACACCAAAGTCTGAACAATGGTGTGGGTATTTTCATAACGCCATAATACGGCCTTATATCCCATTCATTCCGTTCAAACTTTAGCTTCGCAGGGCACAACACTCAATCATGTTTTGGAATTGCATTAGATTATGCCTTGAATTCGACATAGCCTGCTAACCCTCTCATAGTGTCTCCACTACTTTGCGGCAGCAACCCTTATCCCTGTGGTAACCTTATCTACCGGATATATTTAACTCTATTTCAATCTATACCTATTTCTTAAATTTGTCAACTATATAAATTTTTTCCCTATCTTATACTACGCAGTTTTTACCGCACCCTTTACCGATATATAAGCGTTCATCTGCTAGTTGAATAATCTCTTCCACATTATCGCCTTGCTTAAATTCAGCGATTCCTGCCGTAATCGTTACAGGTATTTGTTGACTATTATAAATAAATTTTTCCTTCTCAATTTGCTTACGCCAATTATTTAATCTTTGATAGCACTGACTAATATGTTCATATTGTGTCTGAACTACCATAAATTCTTCGCCACCCCATCTTGCCACAAATATCTCTTCTCCTTCTGGCTTTAATATCTCTCCAATCTTACTGAGTACATAGTCCCCTGCAATATGACCATATGTATCATTTATTCGCTTAAAATTATCTACATCTAGAATTGCCACTGTCATCTCCGTTTGACTTTCCTCATCTACCTTCACAATTGTCTCTAAAATATATTTCATATGATTTCTATTATATAACCCCGTTAACTCATCATATTCCGCAATACTTCTTAACTTATTTTCTAATCTTCCAATAAACTTAGTATAATAATCCATATATACAATTAAAAATCCAAACGCTATAAACGTATTCACGCAATAAATGAGATGAATAGTTTGATAATATTCAACTTGATATACCGGTTCAAAGTGTTGGGTGTAAGACCTTAAACTAAGAAAGAGTATTGCTGTTGCTAAACTTACCATTATAGGACGTGTTTTCGCCTTCTTACTTTGTGCACTATATTCACATAAAAAACTAATAGGGGCCAATACAAAATAATGTAATTGAAATCCCCAGCTCCATCCCATCATTATTACAGCAAGCATCATATGCATACTTACCTCGCAGTATACTAAATATAAGTACTCTCTTACTCTATCTTCCTCTAATACTTTCATCGCATATATATACGCTGCAATACTTAAAACATTAACGCCTACCATAATATAAGCCTTAAAGGTCAGAAACATTAATAACAAGGCTATATGAATGCATAATAATCCTCTATTTGCATATTCGGCAATCTGTTTACCGTGTTTATCCTTATCCAACACCTCCATGCCGTCCTCCTTATAAATTCCATATTTACCTACATTTTTTATATCGTCATTTTTAATAATTTCATTATGTAAAGTTCACAGCCTAAAAGGAGGTGTTACGCGTAGCACCTTCTTTATATTTAATTAACAATTATTTCCTAAATATTTATAACAAGATTCATCATATTTTCTTCATATTTTCCAATGTTCTCCATGTACACACGAAGTACAATTGTGATATGATAGACGAGTATTTTCAACTTTTTAGGAGGGCTTACTATGGCGAACGAAACAAAGGTAAAAGTTGTCACAGCTGATCCATCTGCCTTAGGGTTATTTGGACTTGCAATCATCACACTTGTGGCATCATCACAAAAATTAGGGTTAACATCAGGAGTATCATTTGTTATTCCTTGGGCTATTTTCTTAGGAGCAAGTGCACAACTTATGGCTTCTATCAATGATTTCAAACATAATAATACATTTGGAGCAACTGCTTTCGGTGCTTATGCATTCTTCTGGTACGCAGTTGGTTTCACATGGTTAATTCAAAACGGTGTATTCGGTGAAGCACTTGCTACATCTTTCGATACTAAACAGCTTGGATTTGCTTATTTAGGCTATTTAATCTTTACATTATTCATGACAATTGGTGCAATGGAAACTCACAAAGTACTCTTTACAATCTTCGTACTTATTGATTTCTTATTCCTTGGACTTACATTAACATCATTTGGCATCATGACACATGCAACACATCAACTTGCTGCATACGCTGAATTACTCATTGCTATCGTATCATTCTATGGGTGTGGCGCAGCAGTATTAAATACTCACTTTGGAAGAGTATTCTTACCCGTTGGTAAACCATTTGGTATCTTTAAAAAATAATTTTTAAAGCAAATTTCTTTTTAAAACAAACAGGCGTCTTATGACAAAATTGTATCTCTTGTATACACTCTTGTCATAAGACGCCTGTTTAATTTTTAGTAATGTGCAATCTATACCTTGTTATGAATTTATAAAAATTTAAACAGTTGTTACCCAAAATGTAGATTTTTTATTTTTATGACAATTATTATTCTGATTTTATTTTTAATTGTGGTATACTAGCCTTATGGTGTTTTATTGAATTATAGTACATAAAAGTTATTTTTATAAATATCAACATTAATAAATAATTAAAGGAAATAGATACTATGCAGGAAAATATTCAAGCTTATATTGACGCTTATTCAAATTTTATATTAAATCATTTATTATTAGCTGAAAATCCAACGGGTATTAACATTATTCAGCTTGCCGAGGTACCACAGTTTCATACTTTCCCTAGTGCACCTGGTGGACTCCTATATACTGATTTAGATTACTTATTTAAAGGTTATACCCCTATCAAACTAGGTGACCTCTCATTAGCACCTTCTTATGAGATTTCTCTGTACTTTTTATGTACTGAACCTAAGTTTAATATTGTCTCAGCTGATGTATTTTTCGAAACCTACTATCAATTAACGGGTACAGATTATCTAATTATGACACTTCATAGTTTAGACACTCCTATTACTACATCTAAGTTAGAAGCCTCTTCTTTAATAACATGTAGTTTAAACTTAACGCTTCAGCATGATTATGAGCTTTATCAAAAGGCTGTAGCGCTCGTTCGAAAAATGGTTATTCGCTTCTATTCTCCTATCCTCAACCGTCAGCCTAGTCCATCACCTCATGTAGCGTCTTCAGAATCTAAGCAGATTCCAGATGCACCACCCATGACTGCGCACACTATCGAAGAACAAGACGCTGAATCCCTACTTTCTTCTGCAGAGCTTGATGCCCTTTCTCATGTTTTTGATAATGTAGATTCTACCCCTGTTCCTGATGATGACCTTTAATATACATTTCACTATAAACAAAATGAACCACATCCCTAAAATACTAGGATATATGGTTCATTTTATTTTGCCTAGATAGGTTTAGTGAGATACAACTTCACCTAAACCTTCTAATGTTTCTATAATCTTAATATGTGGATATGCCTCAAATTCTGCTGCTTTAGTTGTCCCAGTCGTTACACCCACGAAATCTACTCCTGCATTCTGAGCAGCCTGTGCATCAATGACATGGTCTCCTACATATAATACTTCTTCTTTTGTAATCCCTAATTCTTTAATCGCATATAATATGCCTTCTGGCGATGGCTTAGCTACCTTTACATCTTCTCCGCCTACTATAAGCTTAATCCAATCTTCAATCTCATATTGCTTAAAAGTCTCAGCTATACGATAACGCAGCTTAGTCGAAATGATGCCTATTTCCATTCCTGCTTCTCTAAGCTCTTTTAATGCTGGCAATGTTTCTGGATATAACACCGTATTTGCCGTCATCACTTCATCTGCCTTTGCAATATATTCCTTACGATACATTTCAAGTATAGCTGCATCTTCAATTCCTGTTAAATGTTTAAATCCATCTACTAAAGTCATCCCTATGGTGTATTTGATGGCTTCATCAGAAATCCCCATATGCCCATGTGCTGATAGCACATGTTTAAAACACATCAAAATCCCCTTTTCCGAAAATGCCAAAGTATAATCAAAATCAAATAAAACTGCCTTATATTTCATTTTCCTACCTCCAACCTTTTTCCTGTTCAAAATCATTACGCTTTCATCATAACATACCTTCTATAATGTATCCAACTTCCTATTGTCATTTCTAGCCTACGACAAAATGTGGATGCCATAAAACTAGCCAAATAGTTTTATAGCATCCACATCTTCTCTTATATGTCATCTTATATTTAATCTTTCATTTTTAAACACTATATTTTTCTTCTAAGGCCTCTAACATCTCAATATAGTGTTTTTGTGTACCATTTTTTTCTGCTTCTTCTTCAAATACTTGAGTTTGTGCATTGACACTTTCTAAAATCTCCGCTGGAAGTTGACGTTTAGCGAAAGTATAAACCACTTCATCTTCTTTTCCAATATGTCTTGTTAAAAGATGTGTGTAACTAATGGCATTGGCAATAACATCAAGTTTACTTTCATTATCGCCACCTTTAACACGCGCAAGTGCCGCTGTAAGTTCCTGCATATGAAGACGTCCTAAATCATGTTCCACAAGCATACCATTTTTAACAAGCTTTGTTCCTAATGGTCCTAAATGTGCCACCATTTCATTAAATAAGAACTTTTCCTCTTTGCCATGATGATGTGCATCTGCATAATTTCTTACAAAATCAATCATCATTTCAAAATCATTATAATTAATTTCTTCACCTTGCATAATCCCATAACAAGCTTTACGCATTACCTTTAACATTCTCTCAATCAAACGATGCTCCGCCATCATTATTTCAATACTATCCATCACTTTGATCTCCTTCCGTTCTAGTTCCTATTTATAGTTATTTATTTTGTGCTCATACTATATGTTCTCTCGTCTCGTTTCACAAACTTAACGCCTACTGCATGTGCAAGACCTTTGAGCCATTCTTCTCTTAATGCATAATAGTGGTGAATAGCTTCTCCTACTTCTTGCCAGTATCTTTCATGGACACATGTCATGCGTTCCCATACGATTTCCTGCTCATCTTGGCTCACAATGCGAATAGCATGATCACAAGGCATTCCATCTAATAAACTATCTGAAATTCCTTTATAAATCATCTCTAAGTTTAAACCTTCTGTTTGTGCTAACTTACTTCCAACTGCTTCTCCTCTTTTAAAGAAAAGTGTTTTTAAGCTTTCCATATTAGCTGCATCTTGTGCTAATAACGCTTTAACACATTCAGCTAACTTATATTCTACTTGTGAAACTTGTCCTTGAAGCCAGCCATGAATATTCATCTCATCAATTACTTCTTCTAATGGACGTCTTTCAGATACACCATACTTTTCATCTAAAGTTTGTTTTAAATCTGCAATACCTACTGTTTCCCCTAACTTTATCATATCTTCTACAATATCTTGTTGTAACTGGATTTTATTATATAACCAAAAATGAATTGGTCCTAAAAATGCGCTCATTTGGTCTTCCTCCTTGACTTATTACTAAGAACATCTTAATATAAAACTTACATCAAATATGTAGCCACAGCTACAAAAAATTATTTTTTTAAAATTTTATATAGAGAAATAATCTATAGAGAAACCAACTATAACCTTGAAATCTACATCTAGGTAAATTGTTTTCTCTCAATGAGTTCACATTACTAAAAGTTATGAATAACTAAATTTTATAAATGTGAAATCTATATAGAGAAACTAACTATAACTTTAAATGATTCATCACATAAATAGTTTTCTCCTAATGATTTCACATTACTAAATTTTAGTAATGTGAAATCTATATTAAATTGCATATATAGAAAGGACCTTACCTATGCATGACGTACTATTTACAAGCCCCTTAGTCTTGTCTTATACAGAAACTATTTTGGCATGTCCACTCTTTAAAGGAGTTGCCCCCCATGAACTTAAGGACTTACTCGGTTGCCTCAATGTTTCCTTTAAATCCTTAGAAGAAGGCGAATATGCCTTTCATTTAGGTGATGATATTTCTTACATTTATATCGTCTTAGAAGGTGCCATGGAAATTGCTAAGGAAACGATTAATGGCAACCGCAATATCGTGGCCTTTTTAGGTGAAAGCCAACTCTTCGGTGAAGGTGTTGTCTGTACTACCAAGCGTTTAGCACCAGTAAGTGCTAAAGCTACTGCAAAAACAATGCTTCTTCTTATTCCTTATGAAAAAATTCTTAAAACCTGTGGGCATAGTTGTACCTTCCATCATCAACTTATCCGCAATATGATGCTCCTACTCGGTGAAAAAAATTATGTGCTCAATCACAAGATTGATTTGCTTATGCTCAAGGGGATGCGTGAAAAGCTTGCCACTTATCTCCTCAATGAATCTAATAGACAGGGTTCTCTTTCCTTTAATATACCCCTTAGTCGCAATGAACTTGCAGATTACCTCAATGTTTCTCGTCCTTCCATGTCTAGAGAATTAGGACGCATGAGAGATGAAGGTCTCATTGATTACTACAAAAACACCTTTAAAATTCTCAACCTAAATGCTCTCAAAGAAACATGCGAATAAAAGTGTTACGCCATAGAACCGCTAGACATTTTTGAGACATAAAAAAAGATGGTATGAAACGCGTTAAGCATAGTTTCATACCATCTTTTTTATGTTCTCGTTACATATGAATTTATGTTTCTTAGTCCAAATTTTTAATCTCATCCAAAGTTTTTGTTTTTATTCTTCATTGCCGAAATGTGGTGTGCCTAATTTACTTTCCATTGCTTTTAGCGCTGGATAGTAATCTTCTTTTATAAAATTCTTTAACCCTTTTTCATAAGCTTGTTTATAAGAAGGCACGCCTTCTTCAATAAGTTTCTTACGTTCTAATGCTTCATCCCATAATCCCTTATCTTGAACTAACTTTACTTGATAAGCCGTTAGTAACCCCTGTTTAGGATTAATGATTTTAAAATTCTTTTCTTCTAAATACTTTTTCATACTTAGATAAGCTGTATCACAGACTTTTACATACAACTTATCAATTTCATCATCAGCTAGTTCATCAATCACTTTGCGATTGATAATTTGCTTTAATATCTCTAGTAATTCTTCGTAACTAACTGCCCTGCCTTCCCTCCAAAAATACGTCTGCATGTTGTCCCCTCCTGTTTATTTAGAATTAAATTGATTATATCACACCTTTAGTTAAATAAATATAATTTTATATATTTTTATAAAATATTATATAATTAACCTCGTTATTTATCTCTAATCACCAAATGAATTCTTACATATTGTTTAAAATTTTAAATTTTATACATTTATTTTTAGGCAAAATGCCTTGAAACATCTCATTTTCTAAAAATGGTATAAAAGTAGGGCTACCTCCTAACTAATCCAACTGATTAATCTGGGGTAGCCCCTTTAACTTTTAAATTCCAAACTTATTAAATTTGATAAATATCTGCTGCTTTCATAATCTCTAAATTATGTTTTGCTAAACTTGCAATTGTATGTTCGCAGTCCTCTGTTCTAAGAATAATAAGCGCATCCTCACCTTTTGAGAAAGCATACATATATTCAAGGCTAATATTATCCTCTGTTAAAGCTGCAAGCATTCTTTTAAGTTCACCTGGCTTATCTTCTAGTTTACAACAGATTACTGGTGTCATCTGTACTGAGAATTCTTGTTCTTTCAAAAGTGCCATAGCCTTTTTAGGTTCTGTAACAATAAGTCTTGCAATCCCATAATCTGAAGTATCTGCAATTGAAAGGGCTGATACATTAATCCCTGCATCACCTAATGTTTGCATGACCTCATATAATCTCCCTGACTTATTTTCGATAAAAACTGAAAGTTGTTGTATAATCATTTTTATTCCTCCTCATTATGCCGCCCTGTTTTCGTCCTACTTACTTCTATTATATCATTATTATTTTTTGATTAGTTCTATTTCTTTCTCTTATCAATGATACGTTTTGCTTTTCCTTCACTACGTTCAATTGTTCTTGGCTCTACAATTTTAACTTTGATATGTAATCCAGTTAAACTAAAGAGGTCATCTGTAATACGTCTTTCTACTCTTTCTACTGATTTAATTGCATCAGTGATTAAGCCTTCTTTAGCTTCTACCCATACTTCAAGAGTATCTAGGTTATTGATGCGGTCTACAATGAGTACATAATGTGGGGCTACTTCTGCTACCCTTAAGATAACGCTTTCTACTTGTGAAGGGAATAAGTTTACACCACGAATGATGAGCATGTCATCACTGCGTCCATTAATACGTCCCATACGGATTAATGTTCTACCACATGAACAAGGTGTATCATCAAGGTAAGAAAGATCTCTTGTACGATAACGGATAAGTGGCAATGCTTCTTTAGTGACACAGGTAAACACAAGTTCCCCTTCTTGCCCATGAGGCAGTACTTCTAATGTGGTAGGATCGATAATTTCTGGTACGAAGTGGTCATCATTAATGTGTAAACCTTTCTTTTCTTGACAGTCAAAGGCTACACCAGGCCCCATAATTTCACTTAAGCCATAAATATTCATTGCCTGAATACCAAGGAGGCTCTCAATTTGCTCACGCATTTCCTCTGTCCATGGTTCTGCTCCAAATACGCCCACACGAAGATTAGTACTTCTAGGGTCAATGCCCATATTCCTCATTGTTTCACCAATATATAAAGCATACGATGGCGTACATGCAAGTGCTGTAGTCCCAAACTCCTGAATAAGCTGAATTTGTTTCTTGGTATTTCCACCTGAAATAGGTACAACGGTTGCCCCTACACCTTCAAAACCATAATGCGCCCCAAGGCCTCCTGTAAATAGACCATATCCATAAGCTACCTGTACAATATCCTCACTTGTAATGCCATAAGCTGTTACACATCTTCCGAAGACATCTTGCCACATTTTAATATCATCTTTTGTATAACCAACTACTGTAGGTTGCCCTGTTGTTCCTGAAGATGCATGAATCCTAACAACATCTTTCATAGGTGCTGCAAAAAGTCCATATGGGTAATTATCTCTTAAGTCCTGCTTTGTTGTAAAAGGAAGATTTTTTAAGTCATCGATTCCTTTAATATCACCAGGTTCAATTCCTATATCTTTCATCTTTTTATTATAGAATGGTACGTTATCATAGACTCTATGAACAGTCTTAATAAGTCTTTCTCCCTGTAATTTTCTCTTTTCCTCTAAACTTAATGTTTCTTCCTTCTGCCAATACTCCACGTTTGCACGCCTCCCTAAATTGAAATATTCAAAGTATAAATATATCGTATTTTAGAAAATTGTAACATTTATTATATTTTTATTCAATATTTTATAACAAATAATAGACCTAACATAGCATCACTTTCTACTTTTAAAGCAATGCTACATTAGGTCTATTATTTTTATTTATCTAAAATGATTAATAACCGTACATCTTTTTACCCTTTCGTAAATAGATAACGGCTATAATACCTGTTGTAATTTCTGCAAAAGGAATGACTAACCATACCCCATTTACACCTAGCATAGTCGGTAGGACAACTAGCCCTATTACCACGAATACAAGTGTTCTAAGTACAGATACCAGGGCAGATACCTTGCCATTTGAAAAGGCTGTAAACATTCCACTTGTAAAAATATTAAGACCGCAAAAGATAAAGGCTATTGAAAATAGCTGGAAACCATATAATGCAATGTCATATACAGCCTCTCCTCTTGGTGTGAAAATCCCTACTAAAGTAGAAGACATTGCGATACTCACGCCAAAGGATACTAATGAAAGAATCCCTATAAATACCATACTATGTTTCATGATATTTTTCAGTTCTTCCTTATTATCTTTTCCATAATTATAACTAATATGTGGGGCAACCCCAGAGGTAAATCCTAAATGCGCTGCCACTAATAAAAACTGCACATAAAGCACTATTGTAATTGCTGCTACACCATCTTCGCCTAAATATCTCAGCATTACAATATTATATAAATAAGTTGTAATGGCCCCTGAAATCTGTGTTACCATTTCTGAGAATCCATTAAAGGCACTTTCTTTAATATAGCGCCATCTTAATTTTACCTTTACGAAGTAGAGGCTATTTTTCTTATTTAAAAATACACTTAATCCAATGATACAAGGCAATGTATAACCAATACATGTTGCCAGTGCTGCACCTGCTATTCCCATATTCATAGGCACTATAAATACATAGTCTAGCACCATATTAATAACGCCGCCCAGTACTGCACTAATCAAGCCTATTGTTGGTTTTCCTGCTGTTACTAAAAAATAATCAAAAAACATTTTTAGCATAATAATAGGTGCAAACCACATCATAATGCTTGCATACGTCTGACAATATTCATATAAAACTGGTGTAGCCCCTAATGCCTTAATTAACGGGATTGTGAAAACAACACCCAAAATGCCCAGTACAATACCTACAACGGCTACTGTGCTAATAATCAATGTAAAAGCTTCTCTTGCTTCTTCTTCTCTCTTTTCCCCCATCAACCTTGCCACAATGGCACTTCCACCTGTGGCAAACATTACACTTATGCCTAATAATAATCCTACTAAAGGATATACAATATTCGTAGACGAAAGCGCATTAGCCCCCACAAATCTCGAAATAAAAATACCATCTACAATTGTATATAATGAGAAAAATACCATCATTACAACCGTCGGAAATGTATAGCGAATGAGCGACCAAAAGGTCGTCTTCTTATCAAATGAATGTTCCATGTCTCCTCCTTGTAAGCTCATCTCTCTTGAATCATTAATTGCATTATCTTATAATAGAGTATCCAGTAACAGGATAGTCAATAGGAGGTTTTATACATGTCATATGTTTCAAATAAATATTTTTCCACTGGAGAATTTGCCAAACTCTTTGGGATTCATAAAAAAACACTTTTTCATTATGATGAAATAGGGCTTTTTCATCCTGATAAAGTATTGGATAACGGCTACCGTTATTATTCTTCAGCCCAAGTGGAGCTCTTTGATATTATCTTACAGCTCAAGCGGCTTGGTATGCCCCTTAAAGAAATCAAATACTTCATCGACCACCGCACACCTGAAATGGCTATTGATTTCTTCACTGCAGAGCAGGCACAAATCGAGTCACAAATTCAAAACCTCATGGCACTCAAGAAATCCCTTAGTATCAAGACCCAATTACTTCAGTCTGCCTTAAATCTTCCTTCAGAAATCGCTTTAGAAGATCAAAAAGAAGAATTCCTTGTGCTCAGTAATAAGGTAAAGCCTACAGAAGACGATTACGACATTCAAACTTATACTGAACATCTTAAATACTGTGCTGCACATAAACTAGATATCGGTTACCCTATTGGTGCCATGTTAACGTTAGATACCTTATATGCTGGTCGCTTCTGGGACCCAGCCTACTATTTCACTAAGGTCGAAATACTTCCACCAGCCTACGCCTTCACCAAACCTGCTGGTCGCTATGCCGTAGGTTATCTCAAAGGTTTCTACGACAAGACACCTTTACTTTATGCCAAGCTCTTTGATTTTCTTCAAGCGCACAACCTCACGCCAGAGGGCTATTCTTATGAAGAAATCCTTGTAGATCAGCTCTCTGTCCAAAATCCCGAAGACATCGTCACCAAAATTTCCATCAAAATCAAAAAAGATGAGTCAAGCTAATTCCTTAGCTTGCTCATCTCTAATCTTAATTTTCAATCCTTAATTTTATTTTTTACTGCTTCATTTAGTTCGCCATCATATACATTAGCTTCATGCCCTCATGATCTTCAATATAAGACCTTATGGTACTAAAATCACTATTTGCACCAATGTTTCCTATATTAGAGATACCATACATAAGTTCTTCCCAGAAACTCATTGGTTGCTGATCGTAATAAAGTTTACAATCCTCTAAGCCATTTTCATCTTTCATCTGACTTACAGCTGTGTCAAAATCAGCAATTTCATCAATTAATCCCAATTCTTTTGCTTGATTTGGACTATATACTCTACCATCAGCTAACTTCTTAACTGTTTCCGTATCTAAGCCGCGTCCTTCTGCCACAACATCTACAAAGATTTCATAACTTTCATCGATTAACCCTTGTAAAATCTCTCTTTGTTCATCTGTAAGTGGATTACCCATGGCTTTATTTTTACCAGAAACAATGTTTTCTGATTTAATACCAATTAGTTTTTGAAGTCCTGTTGTATCTGTAAGCGACATAATAACACCAATAGAACCAGTCATCGTCATACGATTTGCATAGATTTTATCTGCTGCCATACATACATATAAACCACCTGATGCAGCCGTTTGCGCCATATAGGCATAAACAGGTCTACCTGTCTTTTCTTTATACTCTTTAAGCTTTAAGTATAGTTCGTCAGACTCATAAATTCCTCCACCTGGTGAATTAACATAGAGCATGACCCCTTTATTTGATTCATTATCCATAAGCGCATCAATACGATTCAGCGTCCACACATGATTATAGGCTGTCTGACCTTCTGCAATAGTTCCTTCTACATAAATAACATCAATTGTATTACCCGCAGGCACATAAGAAGCCGCACTACTTACACCACTTCCCAAGATTCCTTTAAATACATTACTCCAAAGTACTACAAATGCAATACATCCGCAAAGTACACAAAAAGCTACAAGCCAACCATTCATAGGTTTCTTAGGCGGCTTATTTCTACCTCTTCTTACAGGTGGCTGTGGTGGCATTGTTTGCTGCTGATTTCTTTCATTTCTTCTAGCATTCTGACCATCTGCCATATTTTGGGCATTTGTATACTCCTTATTGGTTTCGTTTCTTTGTGCTGTGCCTGTTGCCTCACTCACGTTACTTTCCTTGCTTTCTTCTTGACTATGTACGCCTAGAATATCTTCTTGAACTTTTTTGCTATCTTCGTTTTCATCAGACCCCATTTGCTATCCTCCTCGCTTGACTTAACCTTATACTTAAGTCCTATTTAACTATACGTTACTTTTCTTCACAGTATGCCTCTTTACCTGTTGTATAAAGATTATTTCCTTCACTATCTATGGTTACAATAACAGGGAAGTTCTCAACCTTCAATTTATAAATGGCTTCTGCTCCTAAATCTTCATAAGCTACACATTCCATTTCTTTCACACATTTAGAAAGTAGCGCGCCTGCACCACCTATAGCTGTAAGATATACAGCCCCTTCTTTTTTCATAGCTTCAATAACGGCATCATTTCTAAGACCTTTACCAATCATAACAGTTTGCCCCCAAGCCATAAACTGTGGTGCATAAGCATCCATACGTCCGCTTGTTGTTGGTCCACAGCTTCCAATCACTTGTCCCGGCTTAGCTGGTGCTGGTCCTGCATAATAAATAGCGACATCTTTAAGGTCAATAGGAAATGGCTTTCCTTCTTTATAACCGTCTACAATCCTCTTATGCGCCGCATCACGAGATGTGTACATAATTCCATTTAATAAAAGTTTTTCACCTGCTTTAAGGCTTCTTGCTTCTTCTCTTGTCATTGGTACATTTACTACTTCACTCACCTTAATCCCCCTTATATTCAGATCTACTATTATAAAATCTCATTTATATTTCCCATTTAAAGCACCTCTAGCAATGCTCTCTGAGCAGCGCGGTGAAACGAGCGCGAGTTCACTGCGTTGCTTTAGGCTTCGTGCTTAGAGTATCACAAATTCCGTAGCGTGTAGCGTGTAGTGCTGAGATACTCCAGCGGCCCATTTTGCAACACCCTCTTTTATAAAACTACACTTTGATGTCTATTAACATGGCACCCCATATTAATAGCAAGTGGCATAGATGCAATATGACATGGATAAGTTTCAATATGTACAGCAAGGGCTGTTACCTTTCCGCCTAAGCCTTGAGGTCCAATACCCATTGCATTAATTTCTTGTAAAAGTTCTTCTTCAAGGGCTTTCATGCGAGGATCTTCATTATGACTTCCTACATGGCGTGTTAGTGCCGTTTTAGCTAAAAGTGTACTCTTCTCAAAGTTTCCACCAATCCCAATACCTACAACAACAGGTAAACAGGCATTTGGTCCTGCAAGACTTACAGCTTCCTTCACAGCCTTCTTCACACCTTCGATACCATCTGATGGTTTGAGCATATATACTTTGCTCATATTCTCACTACCGCCACCCTTTGGTGCCACAAGAATTTCAATATTGTCTCCTTCTACGATTTCATAGTGGATAATAGCTGGTGTATTATCTCCAGTGTTCTTACGATAAAGTGGATTTTCTACAATAGATTTTCTTAAATAACCTTCTGTATAGCCGCGGCGTACCCCTTCATTAATTGCATCCTTTAAAAGGCCGCCCTCCACATGTACTTCTTGACCTAACTTCACAAAAATAACTGCTGAACCAGTATCTTGGCAAATAGGAATATCCTCATTTTTAGCAATATCCGCATTCACACAGATATCCTCTAAAATACTTTTGCCTACTGGACTTACTTCTCTTTGCTTACCTGCTTCAAGTGCGTCGTAAACATCCTTTGGTAAATAATAATTAGCTTCGATACACAATTTCTTTACTGCATTTGTAATGTCCTCAACATGTATGTTTCTCATCTTAACTATTCTCCCCTATGGTCTATTTTCTTCACCGGCTTAAACTGTGGCAATGCCCCCACATTTTGTAGCATCTGTAAAATCACTACTAGTGCAGGCCCTATGATTAATCCTAATACACCTATAATTTTATACCCAATATAAACAGCCATAATAGTAACTAATGCATATACCCCAATTTGATTTGCTAATATTCTAGGTTCCATTACTTGTCTCATAACAAATATTACACCATAGATTATAATTAGTCCTAAGCCCAATGAGTAGTTCCCTACTATAATATTATAAAAAGCCCAAGGTAGCAATATCGCCCCACTTCCAAACACAGGTAATGCATCAATAATTGCAATGATTAAAGCTAAAAGTAGCGCATAAGGTTGTCCTAATATAAATAACCCTGTTAAACAAATCGTAAATGTAATACTCATTAATATACACTGCGTCTTAATATATCCCCCTACAGCCTGTAATAAGCCTTCTTGCATCACCACAACTTTATCAATAATCGTATCAGAAAGCTGCGCCTTCACAAATCCCTTAATATAATAATGATCTTTTGTCATAAAAAAGGTAGAAAGCAGCGTAATAACAATGAAGATTACCACATCCGGTACCGCAGCTACTGCCTCATACACATTAGGTATAATAGATGTAATCAAACTACTTAAGCTCTTCATAAACTGTGCAATCACTGTATCAATATTACTAAGTGCCTCCGTCGCCGGCACTAATTTAAATAAAGCAGAAAGCTTCTCTTCAAACAAATTAAAGCCCTCCACAAAACTATTACTATAAGAAGGCAAATCGTGTGCCAATCCCAAAATTTGAAGCCACAACTGTTTAACAATCACAAAAACAAGTCCCACAAGCGCACTCAAAATAGTAAGCATACTAATGATTGTTCCCACACCCCTATTTAATTTAATATTTCTATGTGCCCAGGTCACAAAAGGATTCAATATACAAGAAAATATCCAAGCCACAATAAAAGGCGCCACAAGTCCTAATATCCTAAGTCTAAAAAAGATATATACCCCCACAATAATGGCAATCCCTATCAGAATCTTCCTCCCAACCTTATCATACCAACTTTCTAATCGCTCCGTTAACATGCCCTGCCACCTTTCTCTCTTTTCATATCATTTCGACATTATACCTATTAAATATAACCCATTAATCTAATTTTCAAACCATTATACGCTTAACTTATGTGGGGAATATAAAAATCAGTTAAAGGTAATAAAAGGCAGTGAAAGGTGAAGAGTGAAAAGTTATTTAAAGCCGAAGCTGCTATTACACGCTCTTCATATCCACATTTTCTTTCAAAAATACGGTATGCAATAAAATAGCAATGGGACTGTGCTGCAGCTAGCCACAGCGCAGTCCCATTGCGGCCCTATTATTCCATCCCCCATATTTTTGCGCAAAAAAATACACCACATTGGGGGATGTGGTGTAAAAAATAGAGTTTTGTAAGGGTTTGCTATTTGAATAATTAATGTTACTTTATAATGTGTTTAGGGGAGTTTCGAGTTTAGGGGAATAAAGTAACATAATTATCAATATATATGGTCGCTTCCGATGCGACCACTGTTCCGTTCTTCTATATATTACTACCAGTTCTTGTACAATTTAATTCTAAATTGTAAACAGTTTGTTAATAAATGAGTTTTTCGAAATGATTTTATACATATTCTTTACTGTATTTACTTTATTTTACATCTTTATCATCCATATCTGTCATTTTATAAGGTAGTTCATTTTTATCCCCCACTATATTTAATACTTAATAGAAATTAAATCTACATATTCTTCTAAACTGCCATCTCTTAAACAGCATTCAATAATTTGTCTTCCTAATGGATGTAATTCTGGTGTTAAATATTTACGTAATTCTTCTTTAAAGAAGTTAGATAAGATTGTTGCTCCTTTATCATAACCTTCTTCACCAATTTCTGGTTGTAAATGTGTTCTTAATAATACTTTTGGTAAATCCATACCATCTACCTTTAAGTTTTCTAACGAATAACCTAAAAGTGGACATCTAGATGCTTGCAGTTGTTCTGGTCTAAATTGTACACTACCACGTCTCGCTAAATATTCTCTTGCAACCCATTGAGACATGAAACCTACTTTGTAAGCACCAATATGTTGATTAGGAATAAGAATGTATCTTGTATTTGGTGTTGCTAAAATTTGCTCTAATAAAAGGTTAGCTTGGTCTACCATTTTACCTGTAGCAAATGGCCAATAAGATCCTACACCTTCACTCTTCATACCGCCATCACTATCTAATATACTTGGGTTCGCATGACCGCGAGGTGCTACAAGCCTCCAAATCCATGCAAGTGCTGGAGGAAGAATGTGGAACATCCCCATGATACCATAACTTGGTTCTTCCTTTGTACACATAGGCGCACGAACACCAAAGCTTCTAATATCTACTTCTACTGGTTCATCTATAATATTTGGCACAAAAGCTCTTGGCATGATAACACGTGGGTTTGGACATGGTTTACCACGTTCCTCATCAATAGTATGCTCCCAAAGAAGACATGTTGCATCTGGTGTTGCACGCATGTTTAAGAATACAAGTGGTAATTGTGGATGAATACACATTTTTTCATAATGTGGGTCTGTCCCATATTCTGTAATATGATCAACACGTAGGAACCATCCTTCTTCGCCGTCTGTTACAACAAGTTTTTTACTATCATTTTGAAGACTTGGATGACACATAGCCATATCATCTGTTACAGGTTTAAGTTCACAACTTGCACTAATATCAATATAAGATTTATCCCCTGTTACGAGATTTGTCGCAAGTAAAATGTTTCCTTCAGCGTCTTTATGAATTTGTTCAGCCATTTCACTTTTTCCGCCACCACTAGCACCTTCATGCATAATTGTTAGCACGTTTTCATAAGGTGTAATAACTTTAACTGTCGAAGCATGTAAAGTGACCCAATTTTCCTGTTCACCAATGTCTAAAAGTACTGCATAAATACCTTTTTTAGCACTTGGTCCTGGATATAAGTTATATGAGAATACTTCATGTACTTCATCTAATCTATTATGTACAACCACTTGTTTACCGTTAAAATGTGTATGTCTAAAAGGTGGCGCTACGTATACAATCGCTCTTGGTGTAAAGCCATCTCTCACTTCACTTGGTGGTACAAATGCTTGAAGGTCTGCAAGCGCTGCTGCAAAGAAGGCTGCATTACGAGGTCCAATCATAATTGCTTCATACCCCATTCTACTACCACCTGCTAAGAATGGTAATACAATAAGTTCTTGCTCATTAAGCCAATCAAATGTTTCCTGACGTACTTCTTCAAACTCTTGCCCATAAACCTCTTTATATCTAGGTTTATCTGTAGGCTTGTAATCCCCAATTACCATACTATTTGGGTCACGTCTTCTCATATACATCTCCTTATAGTTAGCTGAAATCCCATTTTTACATCTTACAACTTCCGCTTCTACTACAGGTCCTTTTCCTTTTACATCATAAGCAACTTGAAAAGTCTTTTGATACTTTTCTCCCATTGCAAGGTCTAATAAATCTTCTCTCGTCTCAGGCATTATGACAGATGTTTGTTTACTAAGTAATTCCACTACTTCTTTTGGTAACTTCATTTTTTTCCAAGTATTATTCATGTAATCATCTCCAGTACACTTATTAGTTATAATAAAGAATTTTATATACAAATAATTTATGTTTTATTTTTTCTTGCATTTTTAATTCCTCTTTATCATACATAATTTATGTACACCTGTAAATATCTTTCTGAAAGTTTTTTTGTTTTTATATTATTTTTGTAGTATTTTCTAATAATATTTTAGAAATATTGGCTCTCATAGTCTCTTACCCCTATTTTTTTATTCTTATAGTTCTACATCTTAAACCTTTTCATATAAATACTACAACTTGACCGCATCTATCTTCTCTTCTATTATCATATACTCTAATTCCCAAAACCCCTATTTCAGCATTTTGTCCTATAATATCATGCTAAATTTCATGCAACATTTTTTTATCCTTCTTGCAAAACTTCCTTCATCATGCTTTGATTATGCTTTTATCACTCCTTTATTTACTCATTATTTATCCACTAGTCGCTTCGCTCACTGCTACTATGGCTTTCACATCAGTAATTTTTAACTACTCATTATGCCTTAGTGCCATAAACTTATTAATCTAATGCAAACAACAAAAAAGCCCTGAAGTATTAGTTAACTAATACTTCAGGGCTTTTAGTAGTGCGGGAAAAGGGACTTGAACCCTCACGATCATACAATCACTAGATCCTTAGTCTAGCCTGTCTGCCAATTCCAGCATTCCCGCATCTATTCGTTTCGTCCCCTCAAGGACAATATTCATTATATATGAGTTACTTACATATGTCAACAACTTTTTTTATCAAATTTATAAATATCCTCTTTTTTTTACTTCATCAATCAATAAAGGCTGTATCAAAGGGTATGTCCAATTATCAATTAAATGATCAGTAATGATTATTTTTTCTATTTCACTTTGTAATTCTTCTTCAAAAGAGTTTATATCTGCAATAAATAACATTCCGAAGGTTTCTTTCCCTATTTCTTCATTTACTCTGGTTTTTCCTTTAACCGAATATACACATATCGGTTTAATACTAAAATCAATGGCTCCTGTTTCTTCTTTCAGTTCCCTCTTAGCTGCCTCAAGAATACTTTCGCCACTCTCTCTATGCCCACCAGGAATTTCATATGTGTCTCTTTCTTTATGTTTGCAAAACACCCATTTACCATTAGTCTGCGAAATAATGACTGCGAATTTTAATAATTCATCATCTACTTGATTATAAAAGTTGACTTCTATCATACGCTATGCCTCCTCTATGTCTAGCTAAGCTCGGCATATTATTCGCCTTCTCCCTAGTCCCCTATGCATTTTACTACTATAAAAATAAAATATATTAAACCTTCCTATCAAAAAAAGCAGCTACATTGACTCCTCAACGTAACTGCTCCTTTTATTCAGTGCGGGAAAAGGGACTTGAACCCTCACGATCATACAATCACTAGATCCTTAGTCTAGCCTGTCTGCCAATTCCAGCATTCCCGCATCTATTCGTTTCGTCCTCTCTCAAGGACAAGACTTATTATATACAAACCTATTTCATATGTCAACATTTTTTTTACTTTTTTTCATAGCATCTACATACTTTTAAACCCTTCTATGGTAAAATAGATTTGTAACTTTTGGAGGTGTATAAATGAAAAACTTTTGGAAAAACAATCGTTATTTTGAGATTTCCTTATACGCACTTGTCGTTATAATCATATCTATTCTGTTTTATCGTATATCGTCTAATACAGATAATATTGCACCTTCGATAATGTCTTTTATCAGAGGGATAACGAGCGTACTTTCGCCTATTTTTTATGGGCTACTTATCGCTTACTTATTTAATCCAATTATGGACTTCTTCGAGCGATACTTACTAATGTGGATTAGACCAACACAAAAACGTCAAAGAACTTTCATACGTTCAGTTTCTATCTTTGCCGTTTATGTGTGCATTGTAGGGACAGTTATTCTTATGTTCCGCTATCTTATCCCTCAACTAGCAGAAAACTTAAAGGAATTAACGAATATGCTACCAACCTATAAACGTGAGCTTACTGAAAATCTTGTTAACTTACAACAACAGCTCAGCGATAATGGTGTCATTTTACCTAATAACTTTAATGCTGCTACTTTATTTGATAGTTTTGATGTTCAAAACCTCTTATCAACATCTGCATTTGACACAATCAATAACTTAGTCTCAGTTGTAATGTCTCAAGCAATTGTAATTGCTTCTACGCTACTTAACTGGGTTATGGGACTCGTAATCGCTTTTTATGTTCTTATGCAAAAAGAAACTTTTGCCTATGCTGCAAAGCGTGTTACTTATTCTCTTCTAAGTACCAAACGTGCTGAAAAAGTAATTGCTATTTTTTCAGAAGGACACAGCGTATTTATCCAATTCTTTGTGGGTAAATTTATTGATTCTTTCATTATAGGTACTATTGCTTTTGTCGGTTTATCTATTATGAAAAATCCATATGCACTATTACTCGCTGTAATTGTAGGTGTATTTAATATGATTCCATATTTCGGGCCAATTCTAGGAGCAATTCCTGCTGTAGCCATTACATTATTTGAAGGACTTCCAGCTGCTGCTGCAGTTTTAATCTTCATTATCATCCTTCAACAATTCGATGGCTTAGTACTAGGACCAAAAATTCTAGGTGATTCAATAGGCCTTAGTCCATTTTGGATTATCTCAGGAATCATTATCGGTGGCGCACTTTGGGGGCCTCTAGGCATGTTCTTCGCTTCACCAATCATCGCAGTAGTTCTCACAAATATCAATCGTGTCATTGATAGCAAACTAACTGCAAAAGATGTAGTTGTCGTTGAACTGGAAAAACCAATTCCACCTTACCAAAAACCACAATCGCCAAGAAAGTGGTACAAAAATAGAAAAAAGCACAATAAAAAATAATTTACTTTATATAAATAAGGCTGTATAAACTAAACATATCATTCACTTTAGTTTATACAGCCTCTTTCTTTAACTTACTAATCTCTTTTATAATTTATGCCATACCTACTTTCGTCTTTTTACTGGCCTTAATACCTCATATCCAATTTCTTCTGGAAAATGTCGCTGATAATCTGGACATACCGCTTCATTCCATTCAAACATTGTTATCTCCCCTTCCTTCTAAAGAATATCACACCCACCTCACCCAATTCTTGATATAAGTTGCAAACTTGCCCAATATATATTTATCGTAATTAACTATAATAAGTCATAAACTACTTACATAAATAATGATGGAACTAATAAAACAGCTATACTCCCCATAATTGCAACTCCAGCTACATATATTGTCTTTTTCGTTGTCTCTTTCATGAAATTCTGCCTTCCTTTCATACAAATAATCTCTACACAATTGATACTCCTAGTGAAGATGTGTCAAAGGTTTTTACCACCTTGTTTAGTGAATTATTCAAAGGGTTTTAGCACTACTCTTTTTATCCATAAAACCCTATCATTTCCCTTAACTCCGGCTTCCACTCATCCGTCCGCCCTCATCTTATATAATAGCCGCTTCTAGTAAGTAGGCAAAAAATAAGGGCTCTCCTACGCTACCTTCGGAACAATTTGATGATAGTCTTAGTGAAGATGTGTCAAAGGATTTTAGCGCATTGTTTAAGCAACGCGGTAAAACGAGCATAGCGAGTTATGCGCGTTCTTTGACATATCGAACTTAGACTATCACAAATTGTGTAGAGTGTAGCTAGGAGAGCCCTTATTTTTTGCCGCCCCTTAACTATAAGGCCGCCTATTCTTATAACATAGCTTTAATTTTTTGCTCTAAAGCTGTTTTAGGAAGTGCACCTACAACTGTATCTACTACTTGACCATCTTTGATTAAGATGATTGTTGGGATACTCATTACATTGTATTTGCTTGCGATTGCACGGTTTTCATCTGTATTAAGTTTACCGATTTTAACTTTTCCTTCGTATTCTGTAGCTAATTCATCGATAACTGGTGACATCATTTTACATGGTCCACACCAATCAGCGTAGAAATCTACTACTACTGGAATAGATGATTCAAGTGCTTCTGTTTGGAAATTTGCGTCTTGAAATTTAAATGCCATTTTTGTTCCTCCTTAAAAATATATATCATATGCTTTACTTATAACATTCTTTAAACTTAAACACATGGTTAGTTTATTATATATTATTTATAAATGCAATATAATATTCTTCTTATTTATTATGACTCCCTTATTTACTTCTATTCATAACAAAAAAGCAATCCTATGAGAGTTATTGATTCTCATAGGATTGCTTTATTTTTTATTTTTATTAATACGTATTTTACCAGATTTTATTTGCTATTTTGTCTATTTGGTCTTACTGCTTCTAAGCGATTGATTGTGAAACCAAGCTCTGAGAATTTCTTTTCATACTCTGTCATAATGTTATCTTCCATATCACTATTGTGTAAATCTAAAGTAACATTTTTCATAAGCCAGTTTCTAAGTGAAAACTCTTCAATTGATGAAGCAAATAATCCTTTATTATCTGTTTTAAAGTGAATTTCACCGTTTTCTACTAAGATTTGTTCATAACGGTCTAAGAATTCTCTATACGTTAATCTTCTATTTGCATGTCTTTTCTTTGGCCATGGATCTGAGAAGTTAAGGTAAATTCTTTGTACCTCTCCTGCCTCAAAGATATCTGTACAATTGTGTACATCAAAGAATAAGAATCTTAAGTTTTGTGGTGTTTCTTCAATTGAATTTGCTTTTTTACAAGCTTTATAGATAACTGTTTCCGCTCTTTCAGCTGCTATATAGTTAATGTGTGGGTTTCTTAAAGCAAGTTGTGTAATAAAACCGCCCTTACCACAACCAAATTCTACATGAATAGGATTGTCATTTCCAAAGTGCTCTTTCCATCTACCTTTGAATTCTTCTGGATTTTGAATTACTCTTTCATCTTGTGCTAAGTAATCTGTAGCTCTTGCATCTCTTCTTAAACGCATAAGGATGTTCCTTTCTATCGTGCCAGTCTATTTATTTCCAAATCATCTTTTCTCTAGTTAAATAATACTTATTCATTATAATAAGGCCTCAATAGAAAATCAACACATATAAATTTCCTGCTACATTACTTCTACGATTTCTTTAGCAAACGCCTCAATGTCAGCTGTTGCGTCTTTTCCTTTTTCTTCAATTATTTTTACAACAGCACTGCCGATAATAATGCCATCCGCATAGTCTTTTAGCACCTCAGCCTGTTCTTTAGTAGAAATACCGAACCCTAGAGCCGTTGGTACTTTGCTATACTTTTTAATTTCTTCAAACATTTCGCCAAAGTCTGTTTCTATTTTACTTCTCATACCTGTTACACCAAGTGATGAAACGCAGTATAAGAAACCTCTTGTATTCTCGCAAAGCATCTTTGTACGTTCTTTAGAAGTTGGTGCAATAAGCCCGATAATATCCACATCATAAAGGCGTGCAAACTCATCAAACTCTTCTTTTTCTTCATGTGGTAAATCCGGTATAATGACGCCATCTACGCCTACTTCTTTGCACTTTTTAAAGAAAGCTTCAATACCGTAATGATATATCGTATTGGCATACATTAAGAAAACTAATGGAATCTGAGTTGTCTTTCTAATGTTTCCCACCATATCAAATACCTTTTTAATATGCACGCCCCCTGCCATAGCACGTAAATTAGCACGTTGAATGACAGGCCCATCTGCTACAGGATCTGAGAATGGGATACCTATTTCAATTAACGTACTTCCCGCCCTTTCTAGTGCATAAACAAAACGCTCAGTTGATTCTAAATCTGGATCACCTGCTGTAATAAATGGAATAAATGCCTTTTTGCCTTCTTGTTTTTTCTTTTCAAATGCTGCCTTAATATTACTCATGTAAATCTACCCCCTTATATCTCGCGATTGCTGCTACGTCTTTATCGCCTCTACCTGATAAGTTAATTACAATAATTTGATCTTGATCCATTGTTGGTGCTAATTTCATGGCATAAGCTACTGCATGAGAGCTTTCAATAGCTGGAATAATTCCCTCTGTCTTTGATAAATATTCAAAAGCCTCTACTGCTTCATCATCTGTAATTGGTACATAAGTCGCGCGGCCTATATCATGTAAATAACTATGCTCGGGGCCAACACCTGGATAATCTAAACCGGCTGAAATAGAATATACTGGTGCAATGCTGCCATCATCTGTTTGTAAGAAGTAAGATTTCATACCATGGAATATTCCAGGTGCACCTTTTGTAATAGTTGCTGCTGTTTCAACCCCTTCCACATCTCTGCCGCCTGCTTCAGCGCCATATAATTTAACTTCTGGCTCTTTAATGAAATCATGGAAAATACCTATTGAATTACTGCCGCCACCTACACAAGCAATAATGGCATCTGGCAATTTTCCTTCTTTTGCTAGCATTTGTGCTTTTACTTCCTTACCTATTACACTTTGGAAATCCCTTACGATTTGTGGATATGGATGTGGTCCTACTGCAGAACCCATACAGTAAAATGTATCTTCCACATTTTGTGCCCAATCTTGAAGGGCTGCATTAACAGCATCTTTAAGTGTTTTAGTGCCTGTTTTAACTGCATTTACTTTTGCACCTAAAAGTTCCATACGATAAACATTAAGCGCCTGTCTTACAGTATCTTCTTCACCCATATATACTTCACACTCAAATCCCATAAGCGCTGCTGCTGTAGCCGTTGCAACACCATGTTGACCTGCACCCGTTTCTGCAATAATACGTTTTTTTCCCATACGTTTTGCAAGTAGCATTTGTCCTAATACATTATTGATTTTATGAGAACCTGTATGATTAAGATCTTCACGTTTTAAATATATTTTTGCACCGCCTAAATCCTTTGTCATTTTTTCTGCATAATACAGCAGAGAAGGTCTTCCTGTATATTCTTTAAATAAGAACTCTAATTCATCATTAAATGCTTTATCATTTTTATAAAATTCATAAGCCTTTTCAAGTTCGTGTAATGCAGACATTAATGTTTCTGGAATATACTGTCCACCATGTATTCCATATCTTCCTGTTTCACTCATTTTCTTCACCTCTTAATAGTTTTGTAGTTGTGCTGATTGTAAAATTTCACAGACTTCTTTAATCTTTGCTTCATCTTTAAAGCCATCTGTTTCCACCTTGCTACTTAAATCAATAGCATAAGGATTTTCCTTTAATGCCTTCTCTAAATTATCGCTCCCTATTCCTCCTGCTAAAAAATATGGTTTCTGAATCTGCTTACCTACCAGTTCCTTAATAAAATGCCAATCGAAACTCGCACCACTTCCCCCATAAACCTGAGCTGTGTAAGTATCAAACAAATAATAATCAATAGGTGAGCTTTGCATTTCTTCTAGTTGACGTATAAGCTGCGTTTTATCGCTAACACGAATTGCTTTTATAATAGGAAGCTTTACCTGCTCTTTAAGTCTTTTGATATACTGACCATCTTCATCACCATGTAACTGAATATAGTCAATAACACCTTCCTTAGCATATAGATAAATATTTTCAATAGGTTCATTCACGAATACCCCCACTGTCGCTATCTGGTCTATAAGCTTTGCTTTCAATGCTTTTGCATCTCTCAAGGAAACTTGACGTTTGCTTTTTGCAAACACAAATCCTACATAGGTAGGCCTATACTTATTCACAATTTCAATATCTTCTTCCCGCCGTAATCCACAAATTTTTAACTTTGTCATGTATAACTCCCTACTTTTATATACAATTCTATTTTATTTCTTCTTTTACTTACCTTTTTATATCTCCTGTAATTCTTTAAGCCTTTGCACTCTATTTCCTGACTTTACAACACCTTCTCCAATAAGTACGGCATCGGCCCCAATGCTTTTTATAAACTGCATGTCTTCTAAAGTTTTCACACCGCTTTCTGCCACGAAAATGCAATCAGCTGGTATAAGCTTGCTCAGCCTTTCTGATACCTTTAAACTCACCTCAAAGGTCTGTAAGTTACGGTTATTAACACCTATAATCTTAGCACCAGCAGCTATAGCTCGCCCTACTTCTTCCTCATCATGGGTTTCTACTAAAGCATCCATTCCCAATTCATGCGCCTTCTTTAAAAATGCTTCAAGCTTCGTCTGCTCCAATGCTGCCACTATAAGCAAGATTGCATCTGCCCCTATTGCCTTGGCCTCATAAATCTGCCATTCATCCACAATGAAGTCCTTCCTTAATAAAGGTAACTTCACCACTTGCTTAATCTCCGTTAAGTAACGATTCTCTCCTTTAAAATACGCTGGCTCTGTCAAAACTGAAATAGCTGCTGCCCCACCTTCCTCATACGCCTTAGCAATTCCTATATAATCAAATTCCTCACATATAATCCCCCGAGAAGGTGAAGCCTTCTTCACCTCCGCAATAATTTTAGGAGCCCTCTTTTTTGGGGACAGGTCTTCAATATTGGTGTTTTCTTTTGGGGACAGGTCTTTAATATTGCTGGTTAGTGCGTTGTGGAAACTGTAATGAGGATACGTATTTCCTTGAATTTGCTGCTTGAAATCTGCTATTGTGATTTCCTTTTTGAGCTCTGCAATGATCTGTTTTCTTGTTGTAATAATTTCATCTAAAATCATATTGCCACCTGCCCAAATGAATTTGTGCTTTCTATAAAATCATTAAGTTTCTTCATAGCTTTGCCACTATCAATAAGCTCTGCACTTAATTTAATAGCTTCTTGCATACTTATATTATCTAAAGCTGTTGTAAGGGCTACTGCAGAATTAAGGAGTACCATATCTCGTTTAGGCCCTTTCTCTCCTGATAAAATCTGAAGGGCAATTTGCTTATTAAGGGCTGCTTCACCGCCAACTAAATCTGATTGTTTACATAGGGTTAATCCTAAATCTTGAGGATTTAAAACAAATGAGCGAAGTTCCTTTTCCCTTACTTCACAAACAGTTGTAGGGGCACATAATGAAACTTCATCCACACCATCCTGCCCATGAACGACCATAGCATGTTTTATGCCTAAATTAGCAAGTACTTGTGCCATTGGGATAACCAAATCTTCGGAGTATACGCCTAGCACCTGTAAGTTAGCATATGCTGGGCTTGCTAAGGGGCCTAATATATTAAAAATCGTACGTACTCCCATTTGTCTTCTAGGCCCTGCTACATATTTCATTGCACTGTGGTAAAGGGGTGCAAACATAAAACATATCCCTACTTCTTCTAATACTTTTTCATTCTGCTCTTTGGTTATATCTAGTTTAACCCCTAGCGCCTCTAAAACATCTGCGCTCCCACATTTACTTGAAACGCTACGGTTACCATGTTTGGCAACTTTAACGCCTGCTGCTGCAACTACTAATGATGAAACGGTAGAAACATTAAATGTATTCGTACAATCTCCGCCTGTTCCTACAATATCTAGCAAATCCCCCTTTCCTTTAAGCTGATTGCATTTTTCTCTCATTACTTTTGCACTGGCTGTAATTTCTTCTACGGTTTCACCTCTCATACGAAGTGCTGTAAGTAAACTGCCAATCTGTGCCTCAGTTGCTTTTCCTTCCATAATTGTGTTCATCGCATCTTCTGTTTCTTCATAGGTTAAATGATTACCTTCGATTAATTTTTTAATATAATTATTCATAAATCCCCACCTCCAAAAAGTTTTGAATCATTTTCTTTCCGTCCTGCGTTAAAATTGATTCTGGATGAAACTGTAAACCATAAGTTGGATGCTCCTTGTGGGCAATTCCCATGATTTCCCCATCAGCATCTACCGCTGTAATGCTTAAATCTTTTCCTAAACTCGTTTTATCAATAATTAGTGAATGATAACGTCCTGCAATAAATTTCCCATCAAACCCCTTAAAAATCGGACATTCTTCTTTAATATAAATTTCACTTGTCTTTCCATGTAAGATTTTTTTTGCCTTTACAATCTTACTGCCAAATGCTTCTCCAATAGATTGATGACCTAGGCATACGCCTAATATTGGCATCTTCCCACTAAAGTAGCGAATAGCTTCTAATGAAATGCCTGCATCCTTGGGATATTTAGGTCCTGGCGAAATAATGAGATGCGATGGATTGAGCTTTTCAATCTCAGCAAGGGTAATCTTATCATTGCGATATACTTTAATATCAGGATTAATTTCTCCTATAAATTGATACAAGTTATAAGTAAAGCTATCATAATTATCAATCATCAAAATCATATTATTTCCCTCACTTTCTTCATCGCCTCAAATAAAGCAGATGCTTTATTAATCGTTTCCTGATACTCGGTAGCTGGGTCTGAATCTAATACAACCCCGCAACCAGCTTGCACATACGCCATCCCATCTTTTTTCACTACTGTACGAATACCAATGCAAGTATCTAAATTTCCTTCATAACCGATATAACCAATTGCCCCACCATAAATACCACGTTTATTCGTTTCTAACTCTTCTATAATTTCCATTGCCCTTACTTTAGGGGCACCAGATAATGTGCCTGCTGGTAAAATTGATTTGATAACATCTATAGCATTTAGCCCTTCTCTTAACTTACCTCTTACATTCGTTGTAATATGCGTTACATGTGAAAGCTTTTTAAGTGCCATATAATCTGTTACCTCTACTGTATTAAACTCACTAATTCTGCCAATATCATTTCTAGCTAAATCCACTAACATATTGTGTTCTGCAAGTTCTTTAGGATCTTTTAAAAGCTCATCACACAACCTTTGGTCTTCTTCCTCTGTTTTGCCTCTAGGCCTCGTTCCTGCAATAGGCTGCGTCATCACTACATTATCTTGCACCTTAACTAATGTCTCTGGTGATGCACCGGCTAGTTGCAAATCTTCAAATTGCATTAAATACATATAAGGTGATGGATTGATTGTTCGAAGAACACGGTAGACATCAAATAAATTGCTTTCAATTTTTGCTTTAAATACTTGTGAAGGCACAACTTGAAAAATATCTCCATTTGCAATATATTCTTTAGCCTTCTCTACCTTAGACATAAACTCTTCTTTCGTCATATTACTTGTAAATTCTATTTCATCATCAAAGTTAACTTCCATCTTCTTACAAGGACGTTTCACAAAGGTTACGAGTTCTTTTAAGCGTTCCTTTGCTGCTTCATAACTACTTTCCACATCCTTTTGTTTCCCATCTATATTCACGATTAAAATGATTTTCTGTTTAAAATGGTCAAAGCAAATAAGTTCATCAAAAAACATCAATTTAATATCATCTGTATCAAGCTCATCCTTATTGCTAAACTTTAATTCTTCTACATACTTCACTGTGTCATATCCAAAATACCCTACACCGCCACCTGTAAAAGGTGGTAACTTCAGATGTTTAGGTGAACTATAGCTTGCCATTAAATCTTTAAGGGCATCTAAAGGATTACCTTCTAACTGTTTTACCTTTTCTCTTGTAGCATAACAAGTCTTACCGTTTTTCACATAAAAGCTTGCATTAGGATTAAATCCAATAAAGGTGTAACGCGCCCATTTTTCGCCACCTTCAATACTTTCTAATAAAAAGTATCTATCATATACTTCTTTGATACGGCTTAACACCCCCATAGGTGTTTGAAAGTCCATATACATTTCTAAGCTTACTGGAATTTTGTTATACGATTTGGCAAGTGCCTTTACTTCTTCTAAAGTTGGATAAAACATCTTCTTACCTCCTATTCAAATTGGTTGATATTTGATGGATTAATTAAACTTTTACTGAGGTAGGAATTTTTAGCAACTAAAAAAACGCCCATCCTCAGCTAATTAGCCAAGGATGAGCGTTTATGTATCTCATATGATCTCTCATAATAATAGACATCTAAACTTTGCCCACGGTACCACCTTGATTCGTATACATTCAGTATACGCACTCGACGCAGAATGCCACCACATTCCTCACCTTTAACGCAGTTGCTACGTCATAAGATACTAAGATCTTAAATCTAACTTCAATCTAAGTTCTTTTCATTATGCCCTCTGGAGTCCATTTGTCTAATTCGTTTACTACTGGATTTCCACCACTACCAGCTCTCTGTAAGTGCGTCGTTAGTTTTATCTCTCCATCACAGGTTTAATTAATTTATTTAATTTACTATATATTAATACAATATTTTAAAAATTTCAATACCTAATTTTATTTTTTATGAATCTGATATTTCTTCTTTTCCCATTTATGCATTTTTACGATATTCTCATTTTTAGATATTCTCACTTTTAATATATGTCATTTTTAATATATGTCATTTAGTATGACACGACTTTTCACTTATATTCCTTATTTCTAAAATTAAAAGAGCTATTTGCATCTATTAATAGCTTCTCTGCAAATAGCCCTTACTTATATTATTAACTTATACTATAGATTTCACATTTATAAATTTTAATTATTCATGATTTTGAGTCATGTGAAATCATTGAGAGAAACCTATTTACCTACATGTATATTTCAAGTTTTTAGTTGGTTTCTCTATACTCACCTTGAAGTGGAATAATCCAATAACCATATTCTCCTATAGCTGGCTCTATATTTCGGCGACACAAAAATCTTTCTACTGGTATAGGATCAGAAAGGATTGCCTGACGCTCTGGATGATATATATCAGGTATACCTAGATAATAATTTCCATTGCCGTTATGCCCCAATAAGATTTCATTATATTTATAAAAAGCAAAAGTAATAAATGGCTGTGTACACCATTCATAACTTAAATTTGGAATCCTTAAGAAGTCACCATAGGAAATTTTTACCCATTCAGTATCCTCTGGCTCTTGTATAAACGCCTCCACCATTTCTCCTCTAGCATATATATTATCTATTTCACCCTTAGATACACCTAAAGGCTTACTGCTATCGTACGCATTCTTGCTTTCTTCATCTTCATCACTCATATACTCTTTATCTATAATATTTTCTGTCTTGATTTCCTCTACTTCATCGCTGTTAAAGGCTTCCTTATCATCACTATTTTCTTCACTACTACGTTTTTGATCTTTACGTCTTCTTAGAGATTCTACCTTCTTTAAAATATCACCAATTGCACTTTCCGTCCTACGAATCTCCAAACGTTCTAAATCTATATAATCTTGTTTTAATGTCTCATTATCCCCAGTTTCTTCAAATACTTCGCCTTCATCTAGCCCTTCACCGTCACCAATTGCCTCTTCACTGGCCTCAGTCGCCGCTTCGCTAGCATCTTCACCAGTATCTTCATCATCATCAATTTCGTCTCCATTACTTCTAACTTCTTTAAGCCTACCCTGTATCTCCTGCAACTTCTTTTCTATTTCTGCTAAATAATCTATCTCTTCTGGCGTCTCTTCCACCTTTAAAGTTGAATCTTCTTCTCCTTCTATATGGCGGTCTGATTCTAAATGCCAAATGTCTTCTTGTTCTTCTTCTCTTTCTTCTATCTCTATACTCTCCGTAGCAGTTTCACTATGTGACTTTATCATTTTTAGCTTTTCTGCAATTCTATCAATTGCCTCTTTGCTTCTCTTTATTTCTTCAGACAAGCTGTCTTTTTGGACTTCAGAGACATAGAGTTCTTCAACCTTAATTGAATTAGGCCTAACTGTTTCTAATTCATCTTCTGAAATAATTACTGGCCCTGGTTCATCTTCTGGCATATTAGGTAGCGGACACTGACCTGGCTTATTGGGCATAATCACTGGCCCTGGTCCCTGCTCTGGTTTATTCGGCATAATCACTGGCCCTGGTCCCTGCTCTGGTTTATTCGGCATAATCACTGGCCCTGGTCCCTGCTCTGGCTTATTCGGTAGAATTACTGGCCCTGGTCCTTGTTCTGGCTTATTCGGTAGAATTACTGGCCCTGGTCCTTGTTCTGGCTTATTCGGCATAATTACTGGTCCTGGCCCTTGCTCTGGCTTATTCGGCATAATTACTGGCCCTGGCCCTTGCTCTGGCTTATTCGGCATAATCACCGGCCCTGGTCCCTGTTCTAGCTTATTCGATATAATCATTGGTTCTGGTTCCTGCTCTTGTTCATTCGAGATAATAACTGGCTTGCGTTCTTCAGATACAATAGTTGATTGAGATACCTCTTTTGTTTTATCAGGCTCTGCTGTAGTAAGTGGACTAGTCGTCTCCTTCTTAACATTCACTACTGACTCAACAGGTTTAGACTTTGGTACAATAGACTCTAGAATTGGTAAAACTGTAAATCTTTCATTTTTAAACCCTAGAAGTATTGCATCTACACCTCTTAATTCATTTTCTTTCACTATAATTGCTACACCATCTATATCTTTTAGCGCAATATTACTTCCCATTACACTATGTTCATCTACACGCCACTTCGTTTCTTTTTCTTTGCCTAGTTCCCCAATTCTTACGCCTGTGTCCTGCTTACTGCTTAATACATATAATTCAAATGTTCTATTATTAGTTTGCTTAAGATTTTGTACATAGCACCTAATTATACCTGGTGTAGAAATAGTCACATGCCCTGTTACAGTCTTGCCTTCTACCCCATATGTAGGGATGTTTTCCTGTAAGCTTATGAGCGTATTTACATACATATCACCGACTCCTTTGTTTGTCCGTCATTATAAACTCTATACTATGTATATGAACTCATTTATCATGGTATACCTTTCTAAAATGATTTTTCATGATAAAGCTAACGCAAGACCATCCTACTACACTTTGCATCATCTACTTAATCAAAAGTTGATAAGTTACTTCGAAAATGCAAAATGGGATGTTACGAAACTAATCAAATAGTTTCATAACATCCCATTTTGTATTTATTACATTTCAGTAGCTGACTTTGCTTCTTCTGGAATGACGATTTCATTTACGCCCTCTAAGTTGCTAAAGCTCATATTCATGCCGAATTCAATGCTCTCTAAATCTTTTTCTTCTACACCTTCTTGACCTTTTAAAGCATTCTTCATTATATCTGATAAGTCCATTCTTACTTGTACAAGTGTTTCATCTTCTTGGCTTACAAGCATTTCTATAGCAAAATCTTCTGCCTCAGCTATACTACCAAGCATACTCTCTGCACTGGCACCTATGCTCCCCATCTGATTCATAAGTTCTCCTAACTTGCTAACAGGAATATTCACTAATAACTTATAGCAATCTACACCATTTACGGTTTCATCCTCGCCTTGTGTTACCCCATCTGAAAGCCCAATATATTCATCAACTGTATTGCCAGGCGCTTTAATATAATTTGCAACCTCATCTTCTGTTGCAATACTTGTCTTATACCATGCATCATCTAAATTTTGATAAAATGTATAACCACCTTCAGCTGGTTCAAGATACATTGCCATATCAATATTTTGAGTTTCTTCGCCCATAGCCATTTTAGTCTTGCTATCTACTTGCATTGTTAGACTAGGTGCGTTTATAACTTTCATATTCATATCCATGTCCATATTCAACTCTTGTCCTTGACTTGCTACTTTGAAATTTATATCTGTTACTGCTTCATAACTTTTTACTTCTGCCATTTTATTTGAAACGCTTGTTAAAAGTTCTTGTGGATTAATCTCCTTTTGTGCTGCAGCACTACTTACTTCTCCACTGTTCGTATTGCCACACCCTGTAAAAGCTAAGATTAAACTTATCGCACCAATAATTAATACATTCTTTTTCAATTGAATTTCCCCATTTCTTTTTATTTATATCTATGCGTATAAAGGAAGATGTCATATTTCTCCTAGACTTCTAAAAGTATATAGGAGGCTCTAATTTAAGTCAATATTCTTAATTTTTATAATCATTAGCGCATTAAATTTTTTATTCCATTATTTATCCTAAAAAAAATACACATTACAAAAATACTTTATTTAATACCTCTACACAAAAAAGTCCGTTTATTTAATTTCCCATTCATTTTAGCTAAGATTAGCTTTTATATCATTTCAAAAATTTATCCTCTTATAGGATATCTTAAGCCCTCTATATCACTTTTATTTCCAATTTAACTAAAAAAGGTATCGCCAAACTAACTCCATAGTTCTGACGACACCCTTCTTATAGATTTCACATTTATAAAATTTAGTTATTCATAATTTTTAGGAATGTGAAATCATTGAGAGAAACTTATTTACCTACATGTATATTTCAAGGTTTTAGTTGGTTTCTCTATAGATTTCACATTTATAAAATTTAGTTATTCATAGTTTTTAGGAATGTGAAATCATTGAATTAATTTTTATACTGTTGCAATAACTTCAATTTCTACTTTTCCACCTTTTGGAAGGTTAGCTACTTGAACTGCACTTCTTGCTGGGTATGGTTCTGTAAAGTATTTACCATATACTTCATTAACAGCTACGAAGTCATTGATATCTGCTAAAAATACTGTTGTTTTTACAACATTATCAATGCTTGACCCTGCTGCTTCAAGTACTGCGATAAGGTTCTTAATTGACTGTTCTGCTTGTTCTACAACTGTATCTTTAAGAACGCCATCTGGTCCCATGCCTAATTGACCAGATGTATAAACCATACCATTTACAACCATTGCTTGTGAATATGGTCCAATTGCTTGTGGTGCTTTGTCTGTGTGTACTCTTTGTTTCATTTGTAAGTCCTCCTAAAAATATTAACTCTATTATTTTACATTCTCTCTTTATTATACGCATTCTCTTAAATGTATTCAATGTACTATATATCTTTTCATAAAATATTCAAATTTATCTAATTATAAATCTCACATTTATAAATTTTAGTTATTTATGATTTTTAGTCATGTGAAATCATTGAGAGAAACCTATTTACCTACATGTATATTTCAAGGTTTTAGCTGTTTTCTCTCTATAAAACCACAAGTCCTTCCATTATATATATAATTTTATATAAATAAAAAAATCCTGATCGTCTCCGACCAAGATATTATCTATAGGTGTATTTAATATTTTACTTAAAGCATATAGGTTATCTACTGAAGGCAGGCTTTCACCCCATTGCCATTTATAAATTGCCTGTGGCTGTTCAAATCCAAAGTACGCTTGTAAATCTCTTACTGATAGACCTTTCG
Source organism: Cellulosilyticum sp. (assembly GCF_982396655.1). NCBI lineage: Bacteria > Bacillati > Bacillota > Clostridia > Lachnospirales > Cellulosilyticaceae > Cellulosilyticum > Cellulosilyticum sp. Next base: position 86,431 of record NZ_CEVXFV010000006.1, read on the forward strand.
CCTTTCTAAGTTTTACAATATTAGCGCCCGTTGCCTTTAGATTTACCGTTGGAAATATACTGGTGCTCATGGCACACCTCCTACAATTTATAAGTTTATTTATATAGATTACTTTCCTCTATATATATAGATTTCACATTTATATAGATTTCACATTTATAAAATTTAGTTATTCATAGTTTTTAGTCATGTGAAATCATTGTGAGAAAACAACTTACGTACATGTATATTTCAAGTTTTTAGTTGGTTTCTCTATAAACTTTAGTTATTCATACTCTTTAGCAATGTGAAATCATTGTGAGAAAACAACTTAACTGCATGTATATTTCAAGTTTTAGTTGGTTTCTCTATAGACTATGCTTTATTATAGCTATCCTTATTACTTTAAGCAATATTTTCCAAGCAATTTAATATTATTTGCAGCTATACAGCCATGTGTTAAACCTAACAGTAAGAAGTCAACCTGTACAAACATTTCTCATGGATTTAATCGACCATTAATCATTCATCCTTGAACATTTATGCGGTTAACATTAAGCATTGACCATTGAGCATTCATCATTAAACATTGACCATTTATCTACGTGCCATCTTTAAGAATCTGCCAAATAGCCTAAGCTATATCTAAAATTTTCCACGCTAACCCTTAGTGGAAGGGGACTTCATTTAAGATTTTCGTATAACTGCAAATCTACTATTATTCTATTTCTATTACTGTGGTGCTATTAGAAATTTGTAAGCAAGTATCTACCTCGCTCTCAAATGCTTCAATCTCATCTGTCATATGCTTGATGATTTTCTCCGCCTCCAAGGCATCGACTAAACCATATTCATTCGCTTCACGGTAAGGATCGGCAATGGCATCATGACTTGCTTTTGTAATTTTTTCTTTTCCTTCTTTACCATAAGCCGTTATAAGAAGTCTTTCTACACTGTCATCCACTTTAGCATTTTCATAATTAACCATTTCAATAGCCATAGCATATTGCTCAGAAAGCTTTTTAAGCAGTCTTTTTTCATATTCAATAGCATTCTTTTTATCAATTGCTTCTGCTACTGTCATTTTTTTACCTGCTATTTCTACCATAATGATTGCATTCGACTTCACAATAGCTGCCTTAATCTTATCTCTTCGTTTAATAAGATCTGTTATGGCCATATAGTCAGCCTTTGCATTTGCCTTGAATTCTTCTTTTGATACTTTTCCATCCACATTTACAGCAGAAAGTTTCGCTACACTAATGAAACTTGCATCTTTTATCTTACGCATAATTCTACTATCTAATAATTTTAATTCATTTAATCCCTTTGTCACTAACATTTGTTCCATGCCATTACCTCCTTGGCAAACTATGTATCCGTATTACATTTACTTCTGATAAGTAACTTGTCTCTTGCAGCACTTATCTTTGATAAATTAATTATAGTTTCTTTCAGAGTCTATGACATTAAACTGGTAGTTTATTTCTACCTCTCCTATTATTTATTGCATCTCTTAATGGCTATTTTATTTAAATTTCTCATAGTTACCTAATATTTTTAAATATCTTGTTTGTTCTTCTACCCTACTTAGGGCAATAAGTACATTAGCATCTTGCAAGTTACCTTCAATATCTACGAAAAAGTAATACTCCCATTCTCTTTCTAAGAGCGGACGTGATTGAATCTTTAAAAGGTTTAATCCATTATATGCAAAATGACCCAGTATATTATAAAGTGACCCACTTGTATGCTCTGTTGTGAAACAGATACTAATTTTGTCACAGTTATCTTGGATATGCATTTTTCTAGCTAAAATAATAAACCTTGTACAGTTATTCTGATTGAAATGAATATTGGTTCTAATAGGTTCTAATCTATAAAGCTCCCCTGCACGCTTGCTTCCAATAGCCGCCTTTGTTACATCATTTAATCCTGCTACATATTCACAAGCGGCAGCTGTATTTAAATAAGGAATAGGCGTAATCTGCTTATTTTCCTTTAAAAATGGTTTACATTGGGAAATAGCTTGTTTGTGAGAATAAACTTCTTTAATGTCCTCTAGTTTTGCACCTTTTACACCTAAAAGGTTGTGCTGTACTTTTACAATTTCTTCTCCTACAATATATAAATTATATTTTTTGATGAGGTCATATGTATCCAGTACTTCTCCCGCACTAGAATTTTCAATAGGTATAACGCCATAATCAATATTTCCTGCTTCAAGGGCATCGAAAACATCTTGAAATTCTTCATGGGCTACACATTTCGACCAATTTCCCTGGAAATAATTGATAGTCGCCTGCTCACCATAAGCTCCTGGTACCCCTTGATACCCTACAACTGGAAAGGGGTTAAAATAAGTATTTAAACCCTCTTCGATTTGACTTAGTGCACGCTCATTATGAGCATATAAATTTTCAATAGATATTTTTAACTGCTTTTGAATCCCTGCATAATGTACTTCTTCCATTTTTATTCCACCCCACTTATACGTTTGTCCTCTATTGCTGCATATCGTTTTACTTTTTCTACTAAATGTTCAAATTGATCTGGTGTAATAGATTGTGGTCCATCACAAAGCGCCTTAGCTGGATTGTTGTGAACTTCTACGATAAGCCCATCTGCTCCTGCTGCTATAGCTGCCATACACATTGGCTCTACCATATAACGAAGTCCTGTCGCATGACTTGGATCGATAATAATTGGTAAGTGACTTAATTTACGAATAGCTGGAATAGCTGATAAGTCCAAAGTATTTCGTGTGTAATTTTCAAAGGTTCGAATACCTCTTTCACAGAAGATAACTTGTTCATTGCCACCTGCCATAATATACTCTGCTGACATAATCCATTCTTCAATAGTTGCTGAAAGCCCACGCTTTAATAAAATAGGCTTTCTTGTTTGACCAAGCTGTTTGAGGAGCGCGAAGTTTTGCATATTCCTTGCCCCCACTTGAATGATGTCTACATCCTCTACGAATTGATCTAAAGTAGCTGGATCCATAATTTCTGTAACAATCGGAAGTCCTGTTTTTTCTCTTGCATATTTCAAAAGTTCTAACCCTTCTGCCTCCAAACCTTGGAATGAATATGGTGACGTACGAGGTTTATAAGCACCACCTCTAAGAAATGTTGCCCCAGAACGCTTCACAGCTTCTGCAATGCTCACAATCTGCTCTTCACTTTCCACCGAGCAAGGACCTGCAATAATGGCAATATCCTTACCCCCAATTTTCCTACTACAAATATCTAAAATTGTATCATCAGGGTGAAATGCGCGATTTGCCTTTTTATAAGGTTCTTTCACACGCATCGCTTTCTCTACCCTTGAATCCCTTTCAATATCATCTATATCAATAGATGATGCATCTCCAATAAGTCCTAGCACTGTACACGCATTGCCTTCATTAACTTGTATTTGCACATTATAACTATCTGTAATTTCTTTCATAAATTTTTGTACTTCCTCTTGGCTTACTTTATTTTTCATTACAATAATCATAGTTACTGCCTCCCATTATTCATTATTTTTCATTTCATGAAATCTATTCTCATAAATTCTTCTATTAATTATAATCATCACAATCCATATCTTTACTTAACTTATATGTCTTGCTTCCTGTTATGTTCATGGCTCTGCTGTCTGTTATATCTTCTACGTTTGAGTAACAAGTTGCTTTTTATAATTAAATTGACTTATGGCTAGCTTCATTTTGCAAATATTAATGGGCCCTATTAATATTTCAAATCAGTGCAATAGCGCTTAGGCAATCAATTTACCAGGTACTTTATTTTTAGAACTAAAAAGGCCTTATGCTCCAATGGGCATAAGGCCTTATATCTTGTATAGGTAAAAGTAAGATATATGATTTAGACGTATATGCCAAAAGGCTCTAACTTATTTTGTTGACAGCAAAAAGAACCAGCGCTAAAAAAGTAAAAGCCCCAGCTAAAAAAGAATGTATTAAATTTTGCTGCTACATTAATTAAGTTAGATATACGTTTCATCCTCATATTTCTCCTTTCCTAAATTATTTTTAATCTCTAATTGATTATGCATTGATAGATTTTTTATTTATTATTTGTCTTAAATATTTTTAAATTGTTAGACTTTTTAAATTGGTTTTATTATAATTTTCAATTTTAGGTTTGTCAACATGTTTTCTTTTTTATTTTTATGCCACAAATCCATTTTTTCTATTCATACCCTACTCATTTACCTAAAATTTCCATACACTATCTAACATTAATTAAAAAATAAAGGGACTGTTTCTAAATACAGTCCCTTCAGGCTGTAGACAATTAACTTTTCCATAGTATTTTACTAGTCTAGAAATAGAAAACAGAGGTAAAAATGGACCTAAACTGCTCTTTTTACCCCTATTTTAATAGATTTTCTTGAATAATCCTCACTTAATTTGTGAGTTTATTTTGGGAAAATTCATTTGTCAACAATCTGAAGGGACTGTTTCTAAATACAGTCCCTTTGTTTTTTTAGTTACTTCTGTGTTCGTCAATATAATCTGAAAGTCTTGCAAAGTCTTCAAGACTTAAAGTTTCACCACGAGTTTGTGCACCAATGCCGCTTTCATCAAGAAGTGTTTTAAGTTCTTCTTTTGGAATCCCTAATTCACCGTGTGCTGCAAGAGTATTTAAAAGTGTCTTTCTTCTAAGTATGAACGCCCCTCTAATAATCTTCAGCATTTGCTGTACATTATTTACTTTTACCACTGGTTCTTGATTTACAGTCAGTTTAATAACAGCTGAATCAACATTTGGTCTTGGCATGAAACAGTTTCTTGGTACATTAGCTACTAATGATGGTGTGGCATAGTAATTAACAGATACTGTAATTGCCCCATATTGTTTGCTGCTTGGTTTAGAAGCCAGGCGGTCTGCTACTTCTTTTTGTACCATAACTGTAATACTTTCGATAGGTAACTCATTTTCTAAAAGTGTCATTACGATAGGTGTTGTAATATAGTATGGTAAGTTCGCTACAACTTTGATTGGACGATTTGGTGACTCCTCAGCAATAAGTTTTTTAAGATCTACTTTTAAAACGTCTTCATGAATGAGTTTAAAGTGCTCATTGTGTCCATATTCTGCTGTTAAAATTGGAATTAATTTATCATCAATTTCAATTGAAATAACTTTACCCGCATTCTCAAGTAAAGCTTGTGTGACACTCCCAATCCCAGGTCCAATCTCAATCACACAGTCATCTTTTGTAATGTTTGCTGCATCAATGATTTTATCTAAAACTCTTGGGTCAATTAAAAAGTTTTGTCCAAATTTCTTTTGAAAAGTAAAGCCATACTTATTCAGTAACGCTTTAGTACCCTCTGGTGTTGCTACTCTTTGCATATATTTCGCTCCTTGTTTTAACTACTTATCCCACTATCATATCATATTTTGCCCTTATTTAACATAATTTAGGCAGGAATTGTCCACCACCTATTTAATCCTTATGTCTATTTATATACTTATGTCTATTTATATACTTATTATCTACCTACTCATATTCTGTAACTTAATAACTTCGCCAATAACAACTGCTTTGGAATCCGCGCCATGACCTATTTCCCTAGTCTTTACAATTGGTAAATTTCTTACCCTTTTTGAATCTGACTGATTTAAAATGCGTTTTAATAAAGTAACCACATCTGGCTGAAGCTCCTCTTTTTCCATCTTTGAGAAACTGCCAAGGATAATTCCTCTCACCTTCTCAAAAGCACCCATCTGTGCATATTGATTTAAAAAGGTATTCATTTGTGCAGGCCCCCCACTCATAGCTTCTAGCAATAATACCTTATCTGTGAAATCTGGCATATATGGTGTCCCTGCTAATTTTAAGAAACAACGAATATTTCCGCCAACCACTTCTCCCTCTACGCAATCACCTTGTACAAATTCATAGGAAAAGTCTAGCAGTTCTTTTTTATCCTCAAATAGAGTTTTTCTTACCCACGTTTGCTGAAGTTCTGCTTCTTCCCTTATGATGTTGCGAATTTGATATAAGTATCCCTTATTTCCCGTCTTTGCATAAATACCATTAACTACAGTAGTTAAATCACTATACCCAAAGAAAGGTTTATTATTTTTCTTGATCACCTCATAATCTAATCGACCTAACACTTCATTTGCTAAATCACCGCCTGATATATCAAAGATTGCCTTTATGTCCTCGTCTTTATAAAATGACATAAGTGCTTCGCCTTTTTCCTGCGCTGTGCCATTAAATACATCTTCGTCGGCATAAAGATAAGGGCTGCAAACTGCTTCTACACCCATTTCATTAAGGGTGCTTATAAGCTGTGCAATCATTCCTTCATTTTGCTTATTTTGTCCATTAGAACATGCCACTAATGCTACTTTATCACCTTGTTTTAGTAATGCCATCTGTATCTCCTTTTATTTTAATCTACTCAAACTGAATGTCCCAATCTCCTTGTATACCTATCATAATTTGACCTACTTCAAAAGTTATCTCATCTGGTATATTTCCCATATTCGTAAAGTGTATGATATCTCTCTAGTAATTTAAGCGTATAGGCCCCTACTTTTATATCCTCATTATATATTATCTTTTCATCTTGTGGGACTTTGATATTTAATATAACAGCAGTCTTTCGGCCTTCTCCTCCTTTACCTCTTAGACAACCTAACTGTATATTTCATAACACTTTTTATACAAGTTTTATTAATAGCTCAACGTTTCTTCCATTTTATGTTTTCCTCTCAAGTGCCTTATCAGTTATAATAAAGCAAAGCTTAATTAGGCGCGTGAAATGAATTATATCTTATTCCTAATTAAACACTTTATAAATGCACTGAAATATTACATAAAAAGGACAATATAAAATATGAAAAAAAACCTAATGTTATTCGGACTGACGTCCCTCTCTATTTCAAATACATGCTTTGCAAAAACCCGCAGTTCACATTCTAGAAAAAGTACACCAAAGGTAAAATCTGCAAAAAAAAGTTCCAGTAGTTCAAGTTCATCAAGCAAAAAGTCATCTTTGAGTTCTAGCAGTAACAGTAGTACATCTTCTTCATCTTCCACCAGCAAGAATAGCAGCAATAACACTGATACATCTTCTTCTAATAAGGCTACTAGCAGTACTACATCTTCTTCAAGTTCTAGCTCTGCAAATAGTTCAAATACTGCTCATACAAATGATGCCATCCAGTCATCTGTAGGCTCTAAAACAACTGGTGATGCTAATAATCAATCAACTGCCACTTCTAGCACAACTAATGAAGCTAATAAATGGACTACAAATCATAGTACAACAAACAACAATAACTCCAATACGTGGACCGATACTTGGAATGATACTTCCGAGTATGCTAATATAGCCTACACTAACTCTATTTTTGGCACTCAAAGCAAATATACTAACTTTGGCAAAAACATAGCCCACACGGCTTGGAACTCTAACTATAGCTTTGCAAATTATTATCTTTACAGACATTTGTTCTTTAAGCCAATGCATTCTTATGCTCACTATAATATGTCTAGCAACATATATGCTAATTCTTCGACTAATATCTATACGGATACCTACGCAAGTACAGAAGCCGGCATCCCTATACCTCCTGTCTATGAAAAACGTCCTTCTCCATTTAGCCTGCTGACTTTAGTACTGTGCATTGTACTAGCTACCATATTAATTAGTCTTTTAATTAAAAAATTACATACTAGATAAGGAGAATAACAAAATGCCAAACGTAAAAAAGAGGTGATTCCCATTCATAGAAATCACCTCTTTTTTGTTAATCCACCTTATAGCTTTTAATAAAATCTATATGATCTAATGCCTTAATTGTGTGAAAGCTAACTTGACGTGTTGGATACTTGAACTTCATTAAGTCAAAAAACTTTTATTCACGTTTTCACCTACTTTCTTCAGTATCTATCCTGCTAGCATTTCTATGCTTTACTTTTTGTTAATACACAATATCTAATATATCTTAATTGTCATCATATAATACTTAAATCTTTTTTTAGATTATTGCCCATAATTTTACACTTATACTTATGTGTTTCATTGCTCTCTAAAAAATTCACTTATGCAAACTGCATATTATAAAGTCTTGCATACACATTATCAATTTCCATTAACTCTTCATGGCTGCCGCGTTCTGCAATGCCTTCTTGTGTGAGTACAAGAATTTCATCGGCATTACGTATTGTGCTTAATCTATGGGCGATAACAAGTGTTGTTCTATTTTTAGCTAATTCATCTAGTGAATGCTGAATATATCTTTCACTTTCATTATCGAGTGCAGATGTTGCTTCATCTAATATTAAGATTGGTGGATTTTTTAGGAATACCCTTGCAATAGAGATTCTTTGTTTTTGTCCACCTGAAAGTCTTACACCACGCTCACCTACATAGGTTTCATAACCTTGAGGGAGGCTCATAATGAAATCATGAATATTTGCCTTCTTAGCTGCTTCCACAATTTCTTCGTCTGTAGCATCCGGGTTACCGTAGGCGATATTTTCTTTGATATTGCCATAGAATAAATACACATCTTGTTGTACAATCCCTATAGCATTTCTAAGAGATGTTTGTGATAGCCCCTTAATATCCTTACCATCCACTGTAATGCGTCCTGAGGTTGCTTCATAGAATCTAGGGATAAGTGAGCAGAAAGTCGTCTTACCGCCTCCTGAAGGCCCTACTAAGGCTACTGTTTTACCAGCAGGAATCTTAATATTTACATTTTTTAAAATATCCTTCTCTTCATTGTAACTAAAGCATACATTTTCAAAATGAATATCCCCTTTGACATTTTGAAGTGTTTCTGCATTTTTAGCATCTTGAATTTCAGGTTTCGTATCAATAATTTTTAAGAAACGCTCAAATCCAGAAAGCCCTTTTTGAAATTGCTCTGTGAAGTTTACAAGTTTATCAATAGGGTTTAAGAATGTATTAATATATAAAATATATACAGTCACATCTGCTACATTCATTTCACCTGTTGTGATAAAATATCCACCCACTAAAACAACTGATAGATATAACAGGTTCTTAAAGAATCCATTGCCACTAAAGTAACGCCCCATAATCTGATAGCTATCACATTTTGTTTCTAAGAATTCATTATTTCCTTCATCGAACTTATTCATCTCTACATGCTCATTTGCAAAAGATTTTACGACACGAATGCCACCTAATGCATCTTGTGTAATCGCATTAACTTTAGCTATCTTCTCACGATTTTTTCTAAAGGTTGCTTTCATTCTGCGGTTATAATAAAGTCCAAAGAATAACATAAGGCCTGTAAATCCAGTTAAAATAAGTGCCATCTTAACATTAATAATGCTTAACACAATGAAACTTCCCACAATCTTGATGGCTGAAATAAAGATATCCTCAGGCCCATGATGAGCTAATTCTGAAATATCAAAAAGGTCATTAACAATACAAGACATTAATTTCCCAGTATTCACTTCATCATAATATGAAAATGAAAGTTTCTCTAAATGTCCAAACAACTCTCTTCGCATATCGGATTCCATTCTGGCACCCATGATATGCCCCCATGAAGTAATAAAGTACTGACAGAAGTATGTAATCACATACATACCCAATAAGGCTGCTCCAATCAGCCCAATATATTTAAGTATAACCGCTTTATCATTTAGTACATAAATGTCATTCATTAAATAACGTACTAAAAGCGGGAATGCCAAATCAATTCCCGACAAAGTCAGTGCACAGCCCATATCTGCAAAAAATAAGGCTTTATGCGGCTTATAATAACTAATAAATCGCTTTAAAGTCTGCATCTCATCCTCCTATATTATGTTACATAAGTATTTATTAATATCTATTAGTTATAACATAATATTCATCCAAATTAAAGTTTTGTCCTCATTTCTTATACGAAAGAGCTACCGCCACTAAAATAAAAAAGGCGGTAGCTCTTTCGCTACCCACCTCTATATTTTATCTTCTTATTTCTGATAGTGCTATGTCTTGATCTTCTAAGATATACACAGTTGTATTTTGACGACCATATGCCGTACATTCACTTGATGTATTAAAGAATAAATCTATTCTATTCCCTTTAATTGCACCACCAGTATCTCCAGCAACTGCAAGACCATATCCTTCGATATAAAGTCTTGTTCCTAATGGTATTACATTAGGGTCAACGGCTACTACACCAACGGCTGTTGTCATTCCACTAGCTGTTTGATTACCCCAACCATCTCCGTTATATGCTGTATAAGCCGTCGCTTCTACATTGATAGCTCTCTTATACGCATATTTTTCACCAGTTGTAGTATCTTTTACAGAATTTCTTATGCCTTTTAAAACGATTTTATCTGTTGGTTCTTGTACAATCTCAACATTTGTAACTTCTTCGTTTACTAATTCACCACCGACATAAGTTTGCTCAGTAGTTACTTTCTTAAGTCCATTTTGTCCTTCTTGTGTAACTTTTGTTTCACCTGCTTCTAAGTCTGTTGTTTCTTTCACAACAGTTTCAAAGCTCATTGGTCTTTCTTCAGTAACTGTTTTTGTTTCTTTAGTTTTTACGACGATTTTCATGCCATCTGTAATAGCTGTATTTTCTACTGGCTCTACTGTAATGCCTTCTTCATCGCTTAAACCTTTTGCTTTAATGATGTCTCCTACTGTTTTAAAGTCTGTCTTAAATTCTACTTCTTCACCATTTAAAACGAACTTAACTGTTGGTTTCCATCTGTCTATAGTAATTCTTAAATTGTCTTCAATTTTTGTATTTAAATCTGGGTCCACAGTGTCCTTGTCATTTAATGTAATTTCCAACTGTGTGAGTAGCTCTTGTACGCTACTTGCATCTGTTTCATATCGAGTCACTTTCCCGTCATCGACTAATGTAATAATCTTTGACATGGATTGATAGGCTGTGATACTAACTGCTCCTAGCATAAACAACACTACAATCAATAAAGCGATCCTACTTCGATTCTTCATGATATCCTCCTTAAAGTCAACTGCTTGCCTAAGATAAAGTTTAGTTTTATCTTTACTTATTCAAACAATCGTTTTTTCTCACTTGATCTGGTGAATCGTGCTTTACTACAACGTTTTGGTAATAAATGTAATTGTGTTTTTATTTCAACTACAAATAGAATTGTAATATATCACACAGACTTTTTCAAGTGTTTTGTAATAATTTTAAAAAATAAAACGCAAAAAAATCAAAAATAATTCTTAAACCTTTACGTATTTTCAAGGCTTTCAGCCACTTATTTTTTATTTTATAAAAAAAGTGACTTAACAATTACGTAACATTTGTTTAATAATGATTTTCTGGCATTTTATCATTTTTATACTGGTGTTTTTCTTTAGGAGGATATACTCTATTTTGTCTCCGTTTTTTTATACAATTATTTATTTCATTTCATAAATTTATTAGACACTTTTACATTTACCTTATCCTCCCTTTCCTTATCTATAATAAAGCCAAAGTTTAGTAATACTACACAAAATAAAAAAACAGCTTTTTCCAAAAGCTGCTTTTTTATTTTTCATCCTTATTCCATTTTAGTTTTAAATCTACTTTATTCTAAAGAGTTTTTTGGCATTTTGACAAGTTATCTCACTTACCTCTTCTGCTGAAATCCCTTTAATTTCTGCAATTTTTTCTACTACATGTTCTAAATAAGAAGAATCATTTCTTTTTCCTCTATGAGGTACAGGTGTCATATAAGGTGCATCTGTTTCTATTAATATGTGCTCTAAACCAATAGTCTCTACTACCTCTACGGCTTTTCTAGCATTTTTAAAGGTAAGACTTCCTCCTACACCAATGTAAAATCCTCTTTTAACATATTCTTTAGCAAGTTCACTGCTTCCTGAAAAGCAGTGAATCACACCTTCTTTTACGCCACTTGCCATAATTGTGTCAAATGTCTCCTGGCAAGCTTCTCTGCTATGAATAATAACTGGAAGGTCTAATTCTTTTGCTAACGCAAGTTGCGCTTTAAACCACTTACGCTGCTCATCTCTTGGTGATGAATCATAATAATAATCTAGCCCAATTTCACCAATAGCTACAACCTTATCTTCTCCAGCTAACTTCTTAAGCTCAGCTAATTTTTCATCATCTAAGCTTTTGACATCATGTGGATGTACGCCAATGCTACAATATATAAATGGATATTTATGTGCAAGCGCTAAACTTGTATAACAAGAAGGCATATCTGCTGCTGCATTCACTATATACCCTACACCCCTTTCATGAATGCTCTCTATAAGTTCAAAACGATCTTCATCAAATCTTTCGTCATCATAATGTGCATGTGAATCAAAATACATCTTTTCTTCTCCTTATTTTTTAATATTCAAATGTAGCTGTTTTTTTTTCCTTATCCCAGCTTACTGATAAATCTAAAATACTTGCAAGCTCTGAAATCGGTATATACGTTCTACCATTCACAGAACTTGGTGCTGTTACCATTGTATATTCCTTACCATCTGCTGTCACTATATTGCTACCTAATGTCATCTTAATAAGCTTACTTGCTGGCACAGTAATAACGCCCTTTGAAAATTCCACATCATCAGGATTAACACCAGCTGCTGCTACAGCATAGCGAAGAGGTACCATCGTGCGCCCACTTTCAATATATGGCGCAGCATCCATTGTATGTGTTTCTTCATTAATAATGTAACTTTGATTACCTACTGTAAATTTTGTGATCGTTTTCTTGCTAACGTCATTTGAATTATTATTATTGTTATTATTACTGTTGTTACTGCCACCATTGGTGTTTGTATTCGTTTCTTCATATTTAGTCGTTAAAAATCCATCAAATTTCAGTGTTCCCTCAGCTTCTGGTGCAATAGCGCTTCCACCTATTGTAAGCGCATATTTTCCATCAGGTACTATTTCACTTACATTGACACGGAAATTACTAATCTCAAGAACAGATGGTTGTGAAGATTTTTGAACAACGCGTAATGTTAATAAGTTAGGATTTTCATCATCCCATCCTATTACATTTACCTTCAAATCTCCTTCTACGACTTCTACATCCGGCTCTCCTCTAAAAGTAATACCATTTTGAGACTCTATTTCTAAAGTAATTAATCCTCTATTTAACATAGATTTACTTGTTTCACTAATGGTTACTTTACCACCTATTTGATTTTTTATGCCTACCTGTGCTTTGAAGCCTTCTACCTGTGTTGCAATAGGTGACTTAATCTGCCCTATAACAATGCTATCGCCCTTATCAACACCGCGTCCATCCATATTTAAAACCACATTTCCCTTTTGTGTGACGTCTGCATAAACTAAAACATTTTTAAAGGTAATTTCATTACTAATCGTACGGTCTAACTCTGGCAATGTAAATTCAAAGCCTGTAATGCGGTCGCCCTCAATAATAGGTGTTATCTCCGCCTTTTTGCTAATGTCTTTACCATTAACTAATATGGCTCCAATTATAACATCCTTTTTATCTGCTGTTCCAAAGTATCCTTTACTCAGTGTAAATTCAATTGTACGTCCTGGAATAAAGCTATCTGGCATACCTTCTGTTATGCTAAAACTAAAGTTTCCTGCATCTCCTGCCACCACATCCTCTAAATTAGTATCTAATGCCTTAAGCGTTGCACCATAAGATTTTACCTGTGCCACTTTTATATCTGTACCTATTTCTGAAGAGCCTTGAATTTGAAGTGTCAAATCGCCTTCTACTACCTTTTCACTCACTACCTTTAAGTTTGTAATTTGGAATGTTCCTAAACTCTCTACGCCCTTATCATATGGTAGTACAAATTCTAAAATCTGCTTATCTTCTTTTCCATCTGTTTCACCATAAGAAACCGTTATTTCATTAATATCTTTAAAACCACCTGCATAAGTGATTTTAGGTGTTTCTGATGCAAAACTATAGTTTGTTCCTTTTAAAGAAAGGGTAATTGTGCGATCAGCTTTTGTTCTAGTTCCTGTTAAAGAACCTATATAGCGTTCGCTAATTGTAATAGGCGCCAGTGTTCCTTCCTTTTCAATTGTTGGAATATCACCTGTTATCACCTTTACTACTGCTTCATCTGTTAATTCAACTGCCGAATATGTAGCTGCTGCTACTGGAACTGTATTAAAAGTTAATGCAAATACCATACCACCCATTAAAATGACTTTTTGTATATTTTTCATTGGTTTTCCCCCTATTTATTACAATTTAAACTATATATTATATTTTGACCTTCACCCTATTATAACAAATATATTATTTCATTTGTGTTACAGCTACATCACTATCTTTTAACCTAAAAAAAGGTGCTGCAAAACTATAAATAGTTTTACAACACTTACGCACTGCTGGGATGCCTTCGGAGTAATCTATTGAAGTACAAGCTCAGCACATCACAGATTGCATAAAGTGCAGCCCAGTAATGGCAAACCTATTTCACAACCTCCCCTAAGATATCGCTTCTTCTTGGAAGTATTCTTGTATGCGCTCTGGGTAGCATTCATTCATAATGAAAGTTTCAAATTCCAGCCAACTTGACACATGAGGATAGCTATGTGGATTCTGCATATTGTGGGGTTTATCAAAGACGACGGATTTACCACCTGCATTTGCGAAATCTTCAATATTATGCATACCATCATCCAGTAAATAATCTCCTTTAATCATAAATTTGCTGCTACACACAATAATATGATTCTTAGGGAAAAACGGTAAGTATTTTTCAATCCACTCATACTTAGCTTCTACTGCTCTCGGATTAGCTGCCGTTACAATATATATTTCAAATAAATTACTCATATAAAGTCTTTCAAATACTTCTAGTGCATGCGGTATAGGTTTTAAATTTCTAAATAAATCCGGTTCATGCATCACTGTATCTATTTCTTTCCCAAAAACAGTATATAAGTTCCAGCTCACACAGGCATCTCGCTTTATATCTGTATGATATTTTTCATTATAAGCAGCAACTACAGCGCCCATATAATCTGCAAGTACATCATCTTGGTCAATTAGTAATGTGATTTTCTTATCTGTCATCTCTCTCACCTCTTTTTCATTAAGCATATTTTGATATTTAAGGACTTCTGGGGTGAAATATTCTATCTTAGTACTATTATTTTATTATAAAATCTTTGTTTTGTGACTATTTTTCACATCTTGTACCAATACTCTTACCGATTAATCTACTAATCTATTAATTAAAGAAATGCCACCAACCTGGTATCCATTGCGTCAAAGCCGCATACCATCTTGGAATTGTTGCCCCCGAATAAATCGGATAAAAGAATATAAAGGCTAATATTGCAATCACACTAAACCATCTTACAATATGAAAACGTTTAAACCTTTCATCTAATGCCTTCAAAAGTCCTACCAGTGTTAATATCATTAGTGGTACAACTGGGAAATAATGATATAAAAACATAATACGTGATACTAATACATAAGGAAGATATACGGATAAAATCCCTATGCTTAAAAATGTATATTCTTTATCTCGCTCAATAATAGCTTCCTTAAAGCAATATAACATACCTAAAATACCGCTCCACCAAATGATAGGATTACCAAACGCAGAAATGCTTGCTACAAATCCCTCATTTACATTCCCTTGATAATACCATACAGGTTTAATATCTAGTGGCCATAAATACCATGGTGAAGTAAATGGATGTGTTGCCTCTAAATCTGCATGATAATGATACATTTTAAGTTGCAGATCCCACAACTCCTTCAAGCTTGTATTTTCTGGCCTTAAGAAAAATGGAATATAGCTTGCTAAATAAATACCTACTGGAATAAGGATGAAGAAAACCACACAACTTCCTATAATAGTAGGTACTTGCTCTTTAAAGTTGCCAAAATATGAACTTTCTCTAAGCTTACTATATAAATCTGCAAAGAATATAACTGCTAATCCTACTGCCATATAAGCACCATTCCATTTAGTAGCTATCGCCGCACCTAGAAAAACACCTGAGAATAACAGATTTATGAGTTTAACACTTAAACTTCCCTTTGCACTACACCTTACATACTGATACATAAATAAGAAAGACAGCATCATAAATAACACAAGATAGCTATCTACTGTCGCTATACGTGTCTGTACAAAGTGCATCCCATCGACGGCAAACAATAAACTGGCTAAAAAGGCATAGCGTGTCTTTCCAAATAGCCTTTTAGCAAAAATATAAATAACTGCTAACATAAGTATTCCAGCAATATTGCCCATTAGTCTATAAGCAAATGGATACATGCCAAGTACCCTTACAGGGATGGACATAATAAGCTTTCCAAGTGGTGGATGTGTCCATTCGTATATATCCATATCATGAATATATTCATAGGCCGTTCTTGCATGGTAAATCTCATCAAAATAAGTACTATTTAAATAGCTAATTTCTTCAGGTACTATATCACCTTCATCAATCAATGCGCTTGCTGCCTCTGTTACTGCTACAAGTGGGACACTATTCCCCCTTGTATCATATAAACAGATTTCTCCCATTATACTGTCTGTTTCTTCTGCTTGAATCCTTAAATATTTAAATGTATATGGAAAATCTGTATCAAACCAGGCAAATACCTTAGGTTCTTCTAATGTTTCCACTTCGCTATAATTAATACCATCATTAGAAATTGAAAGCTTGTAATTACCAAATCTAGCACCACTGAAATGTCTAATTTTGCTAATAGCTGTTTCATTATTTAACTCTAATATGACTGTGTTACCTTGCTCTTTAGTATTCCAAAATGTCTGTGGATTTGTAAAGCTTCCTAAATTAATAAAGGAAACTATACCATATATCAATATAATAAGTACAATTAACCCTAAATCCTTCATGGTTAAAGCATAATTTTTTTCATCCCTCATACCCATTTCCATTCTTCCTTTCCAGGTTATTGATTCCTACTTTATTAGATTATAGCAAACTTGTCTTTAAATTATGCAAAAAAGCCCTTTATACACAAATTATTGTTATATAGTTTATAACAATCCTTGTATATTCTAAGGACTTTCTCTTTCTTTATATTTCACTTTCCGCTTTAGGCTGAACAGCTACTACTCTGCACTTAACCCCTGTTGCTTCTGGATCTTCATGCCACATTGTTAATACCTTGCATACTTCCTGCGGTCTGATTTTATCAAGGTTTGTAAGGTTCTCTACAACAAAGGTGCCGCGACTTAAAAATATCTTATCAGCTTCGGCATGCTCTTTGCCCTTTCTTAGGTCTGCTGCATCAATCCCTACAAATTTAACGCCTTCCATAGCTAGTTCTTGAATAAGTTCCCATGATAAATTCGGTCCCTCACTAAAGTATAAACCACTACCATACGGATGTCTTTCTATAGCTCCTGTACGGATTAATACGAAATCTCCAGGTTTTACATAATCTAAGTCAATATCGTCACAAGTAATTTCTCTATCTTGTATATGGCTTACATCAAATAATATCCCTCTCGTTTGCATATAATCTAGTGGCACTTGAATATCCCCATATACATCAAAGTGCGTTCCTACATGTCCCATAACTATATCTTTTTTTAATTGTGCTTCCGCCATCTTGTAAACACGGTTTGTTTTTTTCACTTGAAGCGTTAAGTCAATATACTCCACCTTGTACCTCCATAGCCCATTTGCCATATGTTCTTTAACTCATTATAAGTTAGTTTCCAGTATTTGTCTATTAACTATCCTCATGAGTAACTTGTTTATATTTACATTTTAACTATGACACATGTATTGTATTTATTCAAGTTTTAACATATAAAAAAACAGCCATTCGTTATCTGCTTCGAATGACTGTCTTTTTTTGACCTTTAGCATCTCCGTTACTAAAAGTCGCCCCATAATTTGTTTGCCTCAATATCTATTTCCTGGAGTTAATATAACACACCATTAATCATTTACATATATTTATTGTACGAATGTACATTTTTATTGTTTAAACTGCTTTATTTAATTAAATAATAATTTATTTAATTTATAAAACAACAAAAAACAGTCATTCGTTATCTGCTCCGAATGACTGTTCTTTGACTCTTAGCATCTCCATTACTAAAAGTCGCCCCATAATTTGTTTGCCTCAATATCTATTTCCTGGAATTAATATAACACATTACCAGTTACCTACATATATTTATTGTATGAATGTACATTTTTATCGTTTAAACTGCTTTACTTAATTAAATAATAATTTATTTAGTTAAAAATCACACTTCCATTCTATAAAATACAAAAGCAACCATAACAAAGAAAAGCAACCATTTGTTATCTGCTCCAAATGGTTGCTTTTCTTTGTTTACAACATATACTTTGACTTCTTAATAGTACAAACTTAATTAACAAGTCTCCCCGTTTATTGCCTCAATATCTATTTCCTAATGTCACTTTAGCATGATTGTTCCTTCATTGCCACTTATGTTGTTTAAATAGATATTTTCGTTGTTTAAATAGATACCTTCATTATTTAAATAGATACCTTCATTGTTTCAACTACTTTTTAGGCGCTTGCATAGGAATGACTAATTTGAGATAAAACTCATCTACCTCTTCATTTATAATATATTCGCCTTCATATTTCTCTAAGGCTCTTTTAATATTTTTTAATCCTAAACCATGTAACTTCTTATCTTTCTTTTGGGTTACTAATAGATTATCAATCCATTTATTCATATGTTCTTTAGAATTTCTAATCTTGACCACCAAAAAGCCTCTGATTACTTGACTTTCCATATGAATATACTTTTTAGTATCACCACTTGTAATTCTATCACAGGCTTCAATAGCATTATCTAGTGCATTTGCAAATATGCTACATAAATCCTTATCCTCCACAAAGTCACACTTAGTTAAATTCAAATTGACTTCAAGTTCGATTTGTTTTTTATTACACAGGATGCTTTTCTGCCTTAAAATAGCATCTACAACAGAACAGCCTGTTTTATAAGTCACCTTAGTTGTCTGTACATCTTTTTCTAATGCATTAATATACCTTGCAAGCTCTTCATGTTCCTTAGCCACTTCTTTAATACAAGCAATATGATTATTAATATCATGGTATAGTAATCTAATGCGTTCTTGTTCTGCCTCTAAATGTGAGTAATACTCATATTCCGACTGGGAGCGTTCTTGAGCTTCTCTGCGCTCCATCTCCAATTCATAAAATTTAGCAAGTCTAACGGCGCTAAAGACTATTGCAGTATTCGCTAACAATAGTCCTATTTCCATATATATTAACGGTTTGGCAAATACCTCAAGACTAATGCCATGCGAATTAGCGTAATAAAATGCAATAACCATTATTGTAGAATTAATCATAATCGGTATTAAAACTCCTGCACATGACCAGCTATCATGCCTTATACATATTTCTAGTCGTTTATAGATATGCATTTGGCCAATGAGTACTATCCCTGTAAATATTATTCCTATAGAATATATAGTTCTTAGATGTATAAAATTTTTAGGTATCTCTAAAGCATAAATTTCATAAATAATGCTCTGCGTTAATGTTTCACTCATAATAATGGTTGCTACAAAACTTACTAATAAAATCCATCGCTGCACTAATGAAGCCCCATAAGAACATGTTAATGCTATCCAAATGGCACCTGCTCCCACTAGAAATAATACGAGGATACTTTCATCACTTAGCCTAATCAACATGACTACAACGAATAACATAATACATAAAATATTATAAAGTGCTTTATGGATTTTAATGTCTCCTATCATTTGTGATAGCACTCTAAAAACATATACTTTTACAAGTGATAATATACATACATCTGCCCATCCCCATAATATGAAATACTCTTCAGGAATCATCCTCATTCTCCAATAATTTGAGCCAAGGCTTTTTTAAGGTCTTTAACTTTGAAACGACTAATAGGTACTTCATTTCCAGCAATAATCAAATATTCTTTTTCAATCCCCTCGATATATTGCAGGTTAACTAAATATCCTCTATGACATCTAAAAAATTGTTCTTTATCTAATCGTTTTTCTATTTGACCTAGACTTATATGCGTATCATATATCTTCTGTCTTGTATGTATATTAACTTTTCTTCCATATGTTTCTGCATATAGAATGTCATGAACTAAAAGTTTATAAGAAGCATATCCACTTTTAATCCAGATATATTCTTCTTGTTTCTTTAAAATTGTTTGTATGCATGGTTTAACTTGTCTCCTGAATTCTTCAGCAGAAATGGGCTTTGTCAGATAACGTTTTGCATTTACTTCATATCCTTCTTGCATATAACTCGCACTCCCAGATAAGAAAATAATATCTATTTCTTCATCAATTTCTCTTATCCTTCTTGCAGTTTCCATCCCTGTTAATTTTCCCATTTGTATATCTAAAAAGATCAGTTGTGCCTTCTGTGAATAATTATTAAGCAACTGTTCTCCTGTTTCATATTCAATAAATTCATGTAAAACTTCTAATTCATTTAGTATAGGTCCTAGATATTTTTTAAGCTGCTCCCTATGAGCTTTTTCATCCTCACAAATTATAATTGTAAACATACTTTCATCCTCACATTTACCTTTTTAAACTTTAATTATTTTTAATTATATTTTCTATACTAATGAATAAAGATTCCTAGATAATCTTAATTTATATTTTTATGTATACTAACATTATATTATCGGCATAAAGGCTTATCAACTAAAGTATTTTTATGTAAAAAATTGAATATCATTCAAATTTTAAGTGAAGTAGATTTCTTGCTTATCCTATTCCATCAAGCCTGTAAAAAAGGGATTGTGATAAAAATAAATTAATCACAATCCCTTTGAAAATTTATGCAATTAGATTTTTGAGCCACTTCCCTGATTTTAGGCGGGCTAATTCAAATGGTATTTTTACGATTTCTTCTGTACATACTAAGAAGAATACACTATATACCGGTAGTTTAAAGGCTACGGCACCTAGAAATGCTAATGGTACCGAATACAACCAAATTGTTCCTGCTTGTACAAGCATAGAATATGTTGTATCACCGCCTCCTCTAAATACACCAATAATCATGATGGCATTAAACGTTCTAAGCGGCATGAATACAGCCATTACACGAAGGACTTTAATTGCTGCCACATAAGTCTCTGGTTTAATATTAAACCAACTCACTACAATAGGTGCTAATAACCACATGGCAACACCTAATGCAATGCCCACAAATGGTGTTAATTTTGAAACATGTGAGGCATATGTATGTGCTGTATCCTCTTCTCCTGCCCCAATCTTATTACCAATCATAATAGCTGCTGCAGTTCCTATTCCTGTTAGGAATATAAAGAACATATTGATGAGTGTTGTACATATCTGCATTGTTGCAGAAGCATCTGTACTAATTTTAGCATAAGCTACAGCATATGCTGCTGAGCCAATTGAGAAAACAAGTTCATTTACGATAACAGACCATGATGTTTTAAAATACATTTTCAGAGTCTCCATATTAAAGTCTATTAACTCTTTAAACTTGGCTGCTACTTGATTCTTACTAAGGTACACAACACCCACTATAAATACAACTTCTACAAGTCGTGCAATAGTTGTAGCCAATGCTGCACCATTTACACCCATTGCAGGAAATCCAAATTCACCAAAAATTAATATCCAGTTTAAAACAACATTAACACCTACACCAATAAGACTGGCAAACATAGGTACTTTCGTTTGCTCTGTACTTCTAAGGGCAGATGAATAAGCTTGTGTAATCCCCATGAATAAACAACTTATGGCTACTATTTTAAGGTAACTTACACCTAATTCTATTACAGCTGGATCATCTGATAAAATATCCATTACTATATGTGGTGCAAAGAATGCAATGCCCCCAAATAATAATGAAGCCATCATACCTACTGTTAAGTCCACACCTAAAAATGTTCTTATCCCTTTTAAGTCACGACTCCCCCAAAACTGCGACATAAATACACTTGCACCCGCATTAATTCCCATTAGACAAAGTGTAAACACAAACATATACTGGTTAGCAAGCCCTACAGCTGAAATGGCTGTTTCTTGCAAACTTCCTACCATCATTGTATCCACTAAGTTTAATGAAGATGTAATAAAGCTTTGAAGTGTAATAGGTATCGCAAGCATAAACATTGTGCTTAGGAATGCTTTATCCTTAAATACCTTCTTCATAAATCTTCCTCCTCAAATTCATATTTGAACATAAAAAAAGAGACAGCTAATGGGTAGTCAAGCCGCCCATCTGCTGTCTCATATATTAATGTTATCTTGTTTTTAATTTAACCATAAACATTATGGTATAGGTTCACATAAAAGTCAAGTCTTATTTTAAGCTTTTGACTTTTTTCCATAAACTTCTATGGGTATAGGTTAATTAGCGTACAGTTGCCCCGCTTACCATTTCACCAAGAGGTCCTACTGCTACTAAGTTGCCATTGTCATCAGATGCACAAAGTACCATACCTTGAGAAAGAATGCCACGAAGTTTAACTGGTTTAAGATTTGTTACAACGACTACTTTTTTACCAACGAATTCTTCTGGTGTATAGTATGCTGCGATACCAGATACGATTTGTCTTACCTCTTCACCGATTTTAATTTTAGAAACTAAAAGTTTATCAGCTTTTGGCACTTTTTCACATTCAATAACTTCACCAATTTTAAGTTCAACTTTTGCAAAGTCATCAATTGTAATTTCTGATACTTCATCTACTTGTTCTTCTTTAGCAGCTTTTTTATCTGCTTTTTTAGCTTCTTGTTTTGGTTCTTCTTTTTTCTCTGCTGTTGGCGCATGTGCTTCAAGTACTGCTAATTCTTTTTCTTTATCAATACGTGGGAACATGTTTTCACCTTTTTTAGCTGCTACTGCTTTTGGAAGTGTGCCAAATGTATGGATTGAATCCCATGCAGTAAGTTCGCCTCTTGTGATGCCAAACTGTGCCCAGATTTTTTCTGGTGTTTGTGGCATAAATGGCTCAATCATGATGCTGACAATACGAATAACTTCTGAAAGTGTGTAAAGTACACCAGCTAATTTTGCATGATTTGCTTCATCTTTTGCAAGTACCCAAGGCATTGTTTCATCAATATATTTGTTCATTCTTCTAATAATTACCCAAATATCTTCAAGGGCATTGTTGAAGAATAATTTTTCCATGTTTGCTTCCATTTTAGCGATTTGTTCTTTAACAACGTTTTGAACGTCAGCATCAAACTCATTGCCTTCTTGTGCTTCTGGAAGTGTACCGAAGTATTTTTCAATCATGGCAACTGTTCTTGATGTTAAGTTACCAAGGTCATTTGCAAGGTCAGAGTTAATTCTTGAGATAAGTGCTTCATTTGAGAAGTTTCCATCCTGACCAAATGCGATTTCACGAAGTAAGAAATAACGAATCGCATCACTGCCATAACGTCCTACAAGTACACTTGGATCTACTACTGTCCCTTGAGATTTACTCATTTTACCACCATTGATTACAAGCCATCCATGACCAAATACTTGTTTTGGAAGTGGAAGGTCAAGTGCCATAAGCATTGCTGGCCAAATGATTGTATGGAAACGAATAATTTCTTTACCTACTAAATGTACATCTGCAGGCCAGAATTTCTTAAAGTTGCTATCATCTGCTTGTAAGTACCCAAGCGCTGAAATATAGTTTGATAACGCATCAAGCCATACGTATACAACGTGACCTGGATCGAATTCTACTGGAATACCCCATTTGAATGATGTACGAGATACACATAAATCTTCAAGACCTGGTTTTAAGAAGTTGTTAATCATCTCATTTTGTCTTGTTTGAGGTTGAATGAATTCTGGATGAGATTCAATGTACTCAATAAGACGATCTTGATATTTAGAAAGCTTGAAGAAGTAAGATTCTTCTTTTACTTTTTCTACTGGTCTACCACAGTCTGGACATTTGCCATCTACTAATTGGTGCTCTGTGAAGAAACTTTCACATGGTGTACAGTAAAGGCCTTCATATTCGCTTTTGTAAATATCACCTTGGTCGTAAAGTTTTTTAAAGATTTTTTGTACTGTTTCTTTGTGCTCTTTATCTGTTGTACGAATGAATTTATCATAACTGATATCCATAGTTTTCCACAGATCTTTAATCCAGTCTACAATATTATCCACGAATGCTTGTGGCGTAACGCCTTCTTCTGCTGCACGTCTTTCAATTTTTTGACCATGTTCATCTGTTCCTGTTAAGAACATAACATCATAACCGCGAAGACGTTTATATCTAGCCATAGCATCTGCTGCTACTGTTGTGTATGAATGTCCAATATGAAGTTTATTACTTGGATAATAAATAGGTGTTGTAATATAAAATGTTGGTTTACTCATTTTCCTTCACTCCTTTTTAATATTAACTTTTCACTTTTCATTTTTCACTTTTCACTAATATTTTAGCCACTTAAAAGCAAAAAAGCCTCGCCTCTATGATTGCTTAACACATTTTCATAGAGACGAGGCATTATATACACTCGTGATACCACTCTAATTCATTTATGTCTCACGACATAAACCTTAGTAAGTACGACTACTAAGCATTTGTCTGCTTTGATAGCTTATACTTTGTTGCTATAACAGGCAACCCCTGTTGCAGCCTAGACCTCTAAAAGCCTATACGCCTTAATAACGTATTTTATAGAAGTTGTCGGTGCACCACTCCAAGACCATCTTCAATCTATTCTACTTGCTTCTTTTCAGCTGCCGAAGCTCTCTTTGAAAGTCTCCTAGATTTACTCTTCTTTTCACAGCGTTTGTCCTTTAATCTTTGCTATTTTATCATAGTTTACCCATTTTTACAAGATATCCATACACTTTAAACATAAATAATTTATATCATCATTCAAAATAAAAGGAGTCAACATATACTAAATATTGTCGACTCCTTTCATTAAATTCACTTGCACATTGCTATATATTTTACGACTACTTACCTATAGATTTCACATTTATAAATTTTAGTTATTCATAGTTTTTAGCAATGTGAAATCATTAGGAGAAAACAATTTACGTACATGTATATTTCAAGGTTTTAGTTGTTTTCTCTATATAGATTTCACATTTATAAATTTTAGTTATTCATGATTTTTAATCATGTGAAATCATTGTGAGAAACCTATTTATGTGATGTATATTTTAAAGCTATAGTCGGTTTCTCTATATTAAATGAATTTTAAACTTCTAATAATTAATGGTAAGTTTTCTCTATTAGTCCAAACAATTAGATAAGAATACGGTATCCCCTCTACAATAATAGGTTTCTTATACTGTACAACGAGTGCCACGTCCCTATCACTTATAAGTTCTCCCTGATCTTCTGAAGGTATAATCTCCCTAGCTGGCTGACCATCTACCGTTAACCTTCTAACTGTTGGATTAGAACCATATGGCATATATGGCTCATTAATCTGCTCCTGTACAGCTGCATCTATATCATTTCCATTACCTTCAAATCCACTTACTTCGAAAAATCCACTTGGTCCTTCGTATTTATTTTCATAACGTGGATTTTTGTTCCAACTTGATGGATATTTAAAAGTAACGCCATATTCATCACTAATATAATCATCTAACTTAGATTCAAATATATTTGTAATTGGTGTTTGCTCATTAGGGCTGCCTTCTCTTCCTTCACTCTTACTAATAAAAGTGCCTCCAGATAAACTCTTAAGAGCAAGCGTACCTAATCCTATAGCTGAAATTATCTTATAATTCATATTGCTACCTCATAAAAATATGCTTCTATAATATGATATTTTTTGAGCCAGTAATATGTTCCCTAAAATTGTTAATTAAATCCTTTATTTTTTCTTAAAGCTTAAACAGTCCGTTTCTGTATAAATATCAGCTTCAGTTTTGCTGCCTACTTGTATCTCATTAAGCGTACAATGTTCTGATGTGTTATAGACACAAGTATCAACGCGGCAAAGAATTGCATCAATATCTCCTCTATTGTTGGTATATTGTGCTAAATCACTATAACCTAATCGATTAAGAAAGGTTCCACAACATGTACATCCTGAATCTTGTGAACCCTTTCCTCCTATATTTACAATACTTGCACAACATCTTTGTTGGTCTTGATTATAAGAACATGTTCCTACACTACAACTAATTTTTGGCATATTTTTGTCCTCCTTAGTGCTCCTTAAATAAACTAGTCTTTAAAATATCTGTCTAATAGGCCTTTAAAAGCACAACCATGTCTTGCTTCATCTTTTGCCATTTCATGTACAGTATCATGAATAGCATCTAAATTTTGTTGTTTTGCTAGTGTAGCAAGTGCTTTTTTACCTTGACAAGCACCATATTCCGCATCAATTCTAGCCTTTAAGTTTGCCTTAGTGTCCGCTTTCACCACTTCACCTAAAAGCTCTGCAAATCTAGAAGCATGATCTGCTTCTTCGTATGCAATGCGCTTATATGCTTCAGCAACTTCAGGGTATCCTTCTCTATCAGCTTGTCTTCCCATAGCAATATACATACCTACTTCAGTACATTCACCCATGAAATTTGCTCTTAAATCTTCAAGAATTTGTGGATCAACACCATCAGCTACAGCAATTCTATGTTCATCTGCCCACTGTAACTCTCCTTCCATCTCTTTGAACTTATCACTACCTGCATTACAAATAGGACATTTTTCTGGAGGTGCATCTCCTTCATAAATATAACCGCATACGGTACATACGTATTTCTTCATTGTATCATCCCTTCTTGTTATGATTTCACGTATAGGGTTATTATTCCTTTTATATTTCCTTTTATTCCTAATTTATCCTCCTATGTTTTTAAATCATCTTAGGTTGAATATTTAATATATTTTATTTATTAATATATTTCATTTTTATTCATAAAGTTGTATAATAAAACAAATTTATTTTTAGGAGGAGTATTTATGGATGCTTTAAAAAAATGTAGTCAATTTTTATCAAGACAAACTTCTATATTCATTATCATTATTGCCATTTTTACCTTTATTGTGCCTAGTTCATTTGCTTGGGTAAAGGGGAATACACAAACTATTATCTTAGGCATCATTATGCTTTCAATGGGTATGACACTTACCGTAGAAGATTTTAAGATTTTGGCACAAAGACCTCTTGATATCTTCATCGGGGCAGTAGCTCAATATACACTCATGCCACTCATTGCCTTTACAGTTTCAAAAGTACTTAATCTTTCTCCTGGTATTGCTGTAGGCTTAATTCTCGTAGGATGCTGTCCTGGCGGTGTATCTTCTAATATCATGAGTTTCTTATGTAAAGGAGATGTCCCATTCTCTGTAGGTATGACCACAGCCTCTACACTTCTTGCACCAATCCTAACACCTGTTTTAGTTCTTTTACTAGCTGGTGAAACAATTGATGTAAGTGCTATGGCAATGTTTAAGTCTATTTTGCAAGTTACAATCTTGCCTATTGCTGTTGGTTTCCTCTTAAACTACTTCTTAGGTCAAAAGAAAACCTTCAAAGATATTCAAGGCGTTATGCCCGGCATCTCAGTAATTGGACTCGCTTGTATCGTTGGCGGTGTTATTTCATCTAACGGCAGTGCCTTCTTTACATCAGGTATCACAATCTTCATTGCGATTTTCTTACATAATACACTTGGTTATATCTTAGGCTATACAGTAGGTGTCCTTACTAAAATGTCTCCAGCAAAAAAACGTACTATCTCTATTGAAGTAGGTATGCAAAATGCCGGTCTTGCTACAAATCTAGCGTCTGCTCACTTCAGTGCACTTCCAGAAGCCGCCGTAGCTTCAGCAGTATCTTGTGTATGGCACTCTATCACAGGAACACTTCTAGCTGGACTCTTTATCAAACTCGATCAAATCAAAGAAAAGAAAACTGCTCCAGTGATTGAGTAAAAGAACGGCCTCCAGCCAGCCGCTGAGTGGCGGTAGGAGGGGCATAGATAAAATTAATAATGCCACTTATCTACACCCACCAATGTTTTTAGCAGCAGCTGGCGTCGGTATGTTTTTACGCAATACCCCCGCTTCCACAGAAAGTGAACTTATTATCATAAGAGAAGACATGTATGAAACTTCGTTTCATACATGTCTTCTCTTATTCTTTATCTCTTTAATTATTTTTACTATTTAACCTGACGCTATCTCACTCTATCGCCTGAAAATCTGGCATTCCCCCTCAAGGGGCAAAGAGATGTATTTGCTACTGGTCTGCCTTTGGAGAGATTTGATGAATTGCTTTAAATTCTAAGTTTAGCGATTTACAAATCCCGTAAACAGCAGCTAATAGCAATTACATCTCTCTATTTAATTAGCCCGCCTTGGAACATTGATTCATATACTTTTTCACCTTTGTACATGATTTTCTCGCACCCTACAAACCATTCAAAGTCGCCTTCTACTCGGCATTTGTATGTATAATCTCCTTTTACAAAAACTTTTGGCCCTCTATAAGGATATTCTGGTGTACTTTTCTTTAATGCTTCTTTTAAAACACTTATATCAAAGTCTGGGCTTGTAGCTCTGCCAGTATAATTAAGTCCCCATACTGGTACATTATCCTCCCATAAGGCTTCTTCTCCTACAAATTGTTCACTTCCCAGATAGGTATCAATATATTTAAGGTCATCTTTTTCATACAAAAAATCATGTGAAGTTGGTCTTGTACCTCTTACCTCATTCTGCTGTGCTGCATAGGTATTTTTCTTAGCCTCACATAAAAATTCAATTAATGTTTGTTTATCTGTATTCATATTTTCGTGCCCCCTTTTACCCTATTGAAGTTTTAATAAAAAGCATGTTCTATTTATTCTATTGTAACATTTCTTAAATAATAACCCTAGCTATATCTTTTCTCTTTACCATAGAATAAATAAGTTATTTTTTATAAGATTTGTTAAAGGATTTAAAGTATTTATGTCGTAGCCCTTAAGGCAAGTTCCACAAAACGCTTACACATTATGCTTGCAGTCTTTTGACTTCTTCTCTCATAAGCGTTACCGCCTGACTTAATGCCTCCACAGCTAAGTCCACCTTGTATGCTTGATTTTTAGCATCATCTGCAGTCGCTGAGATTTCCTGAGTAGATGCTGTTACTTCTTCAGCTACTGCTGTTGCACTTTCTACACGTTCTATAATCTCATTTTTCTGTTTAGCTACATTTTGTGTCTTTTCATTAATTATTTCAATAGCTTCTATCGCTTCTTGTATGGCAGCTCCTATATTCCTATTACTTGTAAGTGTCTTATCAATGTTGCTCATTTGTCCATCGACTTCTGCATTTAAAATCGTTGTACTTGCAATCATAATATCAGCTTCTTTTTCAACACCTTTAATTAAATGATTAATTGTTTGAGATGACCCTTTAACCTGTTCTGCTAACTTTCTAATTTCTCCTGCAACTACTGCAAAACCTTTTCCTGCTTCTCCCGCCCTAGCTGCTTCAATAGATGCATTAAGTGCTAAGAGATTTGTCTGCTCTGCAATCCCATTAATGATTTGTGTAATATTTGTAATCTGAGAAATATTATCGCTAAGGTCTTGTATTTTTTGAGTAAATTCCTTAAACACACATCCTGTAGCACTTACCGAATCAATTAATCCAATCGTTGTTTTTTCACCTTCTTTAACTACCTCATTAATACCCCTAGCCTTATCAACAATAGCTGAAACAGTATCTACTACCTCTTGTAGCTGTCTCCCAAAATCCTCTATAAATACGCCAATATTTACAAGATCATTAGATTGTTCTGTGACGCCTCTAGCTACCTCACTAGTTGCCTCAGAAATACTAGAGGAATTTTCTAATACATTTTGTGCAACACAAGTTAAGCCTTGTACTTCTTCTGTAATATGCTCTGCATTATATTGAATCCCCTCTATCACTTGTCCAACTGCATTTCTTACACTCTCCATTGCCTGTGCTGCTACAGCAATTTCTCCTTTTTGTAGAAATAACTTCTCATCTACAGGTGTATAAAAATCTCCTTTTTCAAAAGTATTTAAATGATTGGTAAGTCCCTCTATTCCTTTACCAATTTTTCTTGCAATACTATATACAATTATGAGTGAAATGATTGTTATTACAATCGACACCCCACCCACTAATGCCATTAATACATTTATGCTACTTAATAGATTCTGAGTAGATTCAATATGGGCTAAAGACCAATTTGCCATTTGAATAGGTGCATAACTAATATAGTTTTTTTCACCCTTATCATCTGTATACATAACTGTACCCTCTTCGCCTAATAACATACTCGTATAAATCGCTTGCATCGCATCTTCTTTATCCGAATTTTGAATCGTTATCTTCTCTGGAAAATCTTCACTACTTGCTACAGATTGTGCAATAACTCTCCCATTGCTATTATCTAACAATATAAATGTCCCTGATACCTGCTCAATCTGCTCTATGAAACTTTTCATTTCATAGACTCCCATTAACACGCCTATAATATTTCCTTCCTTGTCTTTAATTGGTGCACCTAAAGATACAGTTTTTCCTTCCCCCCTATCAATAATGCTAGAATATGTAGTTTCGCCTCTCTTAGCCATTTCATATTCATTAGCTCCTGACACCTTTAATAAGAATTTTCCAGATTCATCATATAAGTTTCCCTGTAAATCTACCAATTGTAGATGCTGTAAACCTAAATTTTGAGCTTCCTGCTCTAAAACTTTTCCTTTTTCCTTTATTGTACTATTGGGATCACTTAGTTCTGGTCTTCTAGCAACTACTTCAATAAGTCTCTTATTAGATTCTAATTGATTTTCCAACGTTCTTACTAACTGTGATATTTGTAAGTTTAAATTTCTCTCCTCTCTCCGAATGATCAGATTACTACTTATATTGGAAGTTATCCCTCCTATAATAAGTCCAAAACCTACAATTAACACACCAAAGTTTCTTACTAATTGTACTTTTATACTCTTTGTCTTCTTCATGTTGTCCCCCTAAAGTATAATATAGTATTATTATACTTTATTTGTAAATTAGTGTAAATTATAATAACTAAAACTATTTTACACAAAAATATACATGAATCAAAAATTGTAGAAAATGCCACAATTTATCAATTCATGTATAAAAACATTAATCTTTATATAAATAATCTCTCGTTTCAGGTAAGCTATTGTTAACGCCTTTTGTAAAAACAATTTGGTGTAAATCTACAACACCATTATTAAAGCTAGCTGCACACGAACACAAATACATGCGCCACATACGTATAAAACGTTTATCAAACATTTTTCGTATTTGGTCAATATTGCGTTCAAAGTTATCATGCCAATAAAGAAGCGTTCTAACATAATGCTGTCTTAAACTTTCTACATCTCTTACATAATAACCATAGTCTGCTGATAAATCTAAGATTTCTCTCAAACTTGGAATAACTCCTCCTGGGAAAATATACTTCTTAATCCATGCATCTCCAGGATGTTCTTTAAGCCCACTAATATAATGTAGTAAAAATACGCCCTTTTCCTTAAGCACTGCATCTACGCTCTTGAAAAATTGTTCGTAGTTTTCTCTACCTACATGTTCTAACATACCTACACTTACAACGCGGTCAAACTTACGTTCCATATGCTTTAAATCTCTATAGTCCATAAGTTGTACTTCTAAGTATTCTTCAAGTCCTTCTTCTGCAATACGTTGTTTAAATTCTTTGCATTGTTCCTTACTTAAAGTGATGCCGAGGCCATGCACCTTATATTTCTTTGCTGCTTCAATTAATAAAAATCCCCAGCCACAACCTATATCCAAAAGACTCATTCCCGCCTGTAAATTTAATTTCTTTAAGATATAATGTACCTTGTTAGTTTGAGCCTCCTCTAGCGTATTATCCTCTTCCTTAAAGTAAGCACATGAATAACTCATAGTAGGGTCTAACCATAATTTATAGAACTCATTGCCTATATCATAATGAGAGGCAACTTCCTTCTTTTGGTTTCCCTTAGAAACAGAAGTATATAAAATCTTCTTCATAGCATGTTTGTCTGTAATGAACTTACTTTGATATTTGAAGATTTCATCTAAGGCCATCACTAAGTCGCCTTCTATTTCCATCTCACCATTCATATATGCTTCACCTAGAGCTAAGGATGTACTCTTTAAAAGGTCTTTATAGGGGACAGGCTTATGAAAAACTACCTTAAATTTAGAGGGCAAAGTGCCAATGTGAAATTCTTCTCCCGTTTCAAACATAACATCGAAGGCTGTGCCATCAAAACGGTTTAGAAACTTCTTCATCAATGTTGCTTGCATACTCATTTATCTCACTCCTTTTATAGAAGTATCTCCTTATATTTCCAAAAATACACAAACAACGCTTAATTTCTTAAAGTTTTTCTTTAACCTTACTTAAACACCTACTTTAATACCTACTTTAACCCCTATTTGCCCCTTTATAAATGCTATTTTATAGCTTATTTTTCTATATTAGATTATTTTCCTTTAAATATGCATATGTTTCTTTGTAAGCTCTCGTTAAAACGCTCCCACCATAAATTGTTTTTTTCTTACCATTTACCACTCTTTCACACTTCCCGAAGTAAACAATTTCTTCGCCGTAATATTCATCTAAAGAGGCTGTAAAATAGTAATCTTTTGCTTTTTCTTCTCCAAACTTTATGAAAAGCTGGCTATGACAATCCTCTTCTAAATTACCTGCTTCCTCTGCTTCTCTTACGAAGAATTTGTAAACGCAAAAACAGAAAAAGGCTGCTTTATCTGCTTCTTCTAAATGGTCAAATAAAAGATTATGTAAATATTTATTTCCTACATAATCTGAGCATAGTATCTCCTTACTTCTAGCATAAGCAATAAGCCCGCTTACAGCTGCTTCATCATTATCTAACTCTCTATTAATGAGTGCTTCTGCATCACTTTTTGTAATACCTTCTGGTAAGGTAAGACCTATTGTCTTTGCATATTTCTTTTGTCTATCTACTACTGGTCCCAACTCTACACGATTAGGGAGTTTTTCTCTTTTTGATTTCATGTTATTACCTCATCTTTTTATTTTTTAACGGACTAAAAAGGATTTGTCCACATATACTTTATTTAAAATAGTTTATATTGGAGGAAATGAATGTGAAAGAGCAAGGCCTTATTACAAGTACTATTATCTTGACCTTTACATCTTTTTTTACCCGTACCTTAAATATGATTTCCATTGTATTTTTATCTAATATGTTAGGCTCTGAAGGCATGGGGCTTTATCACCTCATCGTCTCTTTTTATATGATTGCTATTGTGTTTGCTTCTGCTGGTCTTAGTACCTCTGTTTCAAAAGTCGTTGCAGAAGAACTTGGACAAAAGCATCTACATAATGTGTCTCGCGTTATGCACGTAGCTTTAAGTTTTAGTGTTATCTTAAGCTTCCTTGTGGGTACTGCTTTCTTTTGGCTTGCACCTTTTATTGCCACTAACTTTGTCCAAGATGAACGTGCTATTTTAAGTCTACGCATTTTATCACTGAGCATCCCTTTTATTGCATGTTCTTCCTGCTTTAAAGGATACTTTTATGCAACTAAAAAAGCAAGCCTCCCCGCCAGTAGCGAAATGATTGAACAAGTTGTTAAAGTAGGGCTTACACTTCTTATACTAAGCTTAAAACATACTAGTAATCAAGTTTACACCTATGGCCTTATTGGCCTCTGTCTCACTATTGGTGAAGTTGTCTCTTGGAGCTCTCTCCTTTCACTCTATATATTAAGCCGAAAACGTGTCTCTTACACCATTGAAAGGCCTTCTTCTTCTAAAGACCTTTTTAGCAGACTTCTCAAGGTTGCACTTCCCATTGCTGCCATCTCCTATGTCTCTTGTATTTTTGTATCTGCTGAAAACATCCTTATTCCTTCTGGCCTTAGAAAATATGGGGAGAGTTCTGCGGTATCACTTAGTTTATATGGCATGTTAAAAGGTATGGTTATTCCTATACTCTTTTTTCCCTCTGCTTTTTTAACAGCCTTTTCTACAACACTTATTCCTGAAATTGCAAAGGCAAATATATTAAAGCAAAAAAAACGTGTTAACTACACTGTAAACAAAGTTATTCAATTCACCTTCATGCTTAGCCTTTTTGCTGCCAGTTTATTCATTAACTATGCTGATGAAATAGGCCTTGTCCTTTATCACAATAAACAAATTGGCAAAATGCTACGTATCTTAGCTTTAATTGTACCATTTATGTATGTAGAAGTTGTTACGGATGGCATCCTAAAAGGCTTAGGAAAACAAGTAAGCTGCCTCAAATATAGTATTTTTGACACACTATTTCGTATTACAACGATTTATTTCTTCTTACCTATCAAAGGAATTTCTAGTTTTATAGGTATTATGATTATTAGTAATATTATGACCTCTACCCTTAACTTCAATAAACTACTAGACTCTACCAAGCTTAAGGTTCAAGTCTCTAACTGGATTCTTAAACCTCTTCTAGCAGCCTTAGGCGGTGCAACTTTTTCCAAACTTATATTAAACCTATGCTTTCACTACAATCTAGCAACTACCCCTATCCTCATTTTGGCCCTTATTCTAAGTTCCTTAATCTACCTGCTTCTCCTCTTCATCATTGACTGTCTCCGCAAAGAAGACTTCATCAAACTAACAACTCTTCTTCACCCCAGCTATGAAGAATAAAGGAGGCCATAGGCCTCCAATCTTTTATTTTTTATTTTTTATTCGTTACTGATAATGCTTCACAATGAACTCCACTGTATCCAAAAATTCATCCACTTCTTCCTCCGTGTTATACAATCCAAAGCTGGCACGAATCATACCAGGCTTTTGAAGACGTGGTTTTTCTAAATATCTATATCTCTCTTTATCCGTCACCCCTAAAAGTCGCATAACATAAGGTTGCGCACAAAAGCACCCTGTCCTTACAGCTATTCCCCTTATTTCTTGAAGTAATCTACCAACCTCGCTATGATGAATACCTCTTATATTAAAAGGAACAACACCCACTCTATTCTCCGCCATCGGATCGCCGTATAAAATGATTCCTGGTATCGCACTTAATCCATTTATCAATTGCTTCCTAAGTACACTTTCATGACGCTCTATCTCCTCAAATCCAATAGTTTTCAAAACAGTCATAGCTGCCACTATAGACATCACCCCTAAAAAATTAGGTGTTCCTGCTTCATCCCTTGCTCCAGTATCCTTATAGTAAACATCATAATCAAAAACAGCCTCAACTGTTCCTCCACCTTGTAAAAAAGGGACCTTATTCTTTAAAAACTCTTTCTTCGCAATCACCACACCACTCCCAAAAGGTGCATACATCTTATGTCCAGAAAATACTAAGAAATCTATTGCCTCTTCTGGGACTTCCCCTTTAATATCAATTTCTCTATGGGCAACAAGTTGTGCAACATCCACTATTAAATGTGCACCATATTGATGAGCTATTCTAGCCAGCTTATGAATATCTGCTGTATATCCCGTAACATTACTTGCTGCCGTCATTGTTACATATTTAATCGTCCCTAATGATCTTTTAAGTATATATTCCATTTCCTCTAATGCCACTTTACCTTCTTTATCCACTTCTACATACAATACATTTGCTAATCTTCGCCAAGGCAAATCATTTGCATGATGTTCCATTCTCGACGTTAAAACCTTGCAATTACTACGGTCACATAACATATTCGCTAGTAAATTAATACCTTCCGTAGTGTTCTTAACGTAAATAACTTCATATCCATCTTCCTCAGAAACATTAAAAAAATTTAATACTTCTTTTTTAGATAATTCATAGGCTCTCGTACAATATCCAGACTTATGACCACCACGCCCTACTGAGCCATACATAAGTATATTTTCAGACACAAAACTATCTACCTGTTTAAATGGTGGTGTTGTTGCACCATTATCGAAATTGATAGGAATAACCTGCTGCCCATTTTCTAGCTCTATAGGTACCTCAATGCCATTAAACAATTCGCGATAATTCTTTTTTTGCCTCATTATGCAACCCTCCTCAAAAAAATATATTCAATAAACCACCTTTTATGAATCTTATACGTCTATGTAGGACATGTTTGTCAAAAATTATTTTAGTTATATATTTTTTAGAATATATTA
The DNA here is from genome assembly GCF_982396655.1 of Cellulosilyticum sp. NCBI lineage: Bacteria > Bacillati > Bacillota > Clostridia > Lachnospirales > Cellulosilyticaceae > Cellulosilyticum > Cellulosilyticum sp. The sequence continues at coordinate 122,514 of NZ_CEVXFV010000006.1, forward strand.
TAGTTTTTAATTTTTGTTATATTATTGTATAATTTTATTAAATTTTATATTGTTTTTTATTGACTTTTAACTTCTAATATCAGATAATTAGTTTGTAAGAAATTTAACATTTCTTGTCGTATTAGTTAAGGTTATATATTATATAATAATTTATCTTAAATCAAATTATTTTTAAGGAGGATTTACTCATGGCAACAAAAGCAAGATTCCCTAGAACTGAAATCGGGGCAGACAACCCAATTTTCAACTCAATTCGTGCAACAATCGAAACCGCATTCTATGGTAACAATGTAGTTCCTGTAAACTCTTTGAAAGAAGCTTATAAATATGCAAAAGAAGCACCTGGTACAATCGTTACAGATATGCCAGTATATAAACCAGAATTAATTGGTCTCGATGAAGACGCTAAAATTCTTCTTTTCAACGATGGCGCTGTAACTGGACGTACTGCTGCTGCTCGTAGAATCATTGGAGAAGCTGGTGTAGATGTTAATGAATACAGACTTAAAATTAGTGAAGCTATTTTCCAAGGTAGAACTAAAAAAATGTGCCACGCACAAGCTGTTGTAGGTCTTGATAAAGATTTCACAGTAAAAGCTCACCTTTGCATCCCTGCTACATATGCTAATAACATGTATTCTTGGCTTCTTAACTTCCAAGTAATTAACGAAGAAGTAGCTAAAATGTATAATGAGTCTAAACTATACGATAATGAAGGCGACCTTTACATTTACTCAGATCCAGATTGGTCACATCCAGATCACCCACTTGGACTTTGTGTATTTGATACAGCTCATAACTGTGCTTGTATTCTTGGTCTTAGATACTTCGGAGAACATAAAAAAGGTACACTTACACTTGCTTGGGCTATGGCTAACCGTCACGGCTATGCATCTTGCCACGGCGGACAAAAACGTTACAACTTACCAGGCGGTAAAAGCTTCGTAGCTGGTGTATTTGGTCTTTCAGGTTCTGGTAAATCAACTCTTACACATGCGCGTCATGATGGTAAATATGATATTACAGTTCTTCATGATGATGCATTCGTTATTTCTGGAGAAGACGGTTCTTCAATCGCACTTGAACCATCTTACTTTGACAAAACAGCTGACTATCCACTTACATGTGAAGACAATAAATATCTTGTATCACTTCAAAACTGTGCCGCTACACTTGATGAAGATGGCAAAATCGTTCCTGTTACAGAAGACGTTCGTAATGGTAATGGGCGTGCAGTAAAATCAATTCTTTGGTCACCAAACCGTGTAAACAAATTCAACGAGCCAGTTAATGCTATCTTCTGGATTATGAAAGACCCTACACTTCCACCAATCGTAAGACTTAGTGGTGCTGAACTTGCTTCAGTAATGGGTGCTACACTTGCTACAAAACGTTCAAGTGCTGAAAGACTTGCTCCTGGAGTAGATCCTAATGCTTTAGTTGTAGAACCATATGCTAACCCATTCAGAACATATCCACTTGCAAACGACTACATTGCATTCAGAAACTTAGTAGCAGAGAAAAATGTAGACTGCTATATTATCAACACAGGAGAATTCATGGGCAAAAAAGTAACTAAAGAAGTTACTCTTGGTGTACTTGAAGCTGTAGTTGAAGGAAAAACAGAATTCAAACAATGGGGACCATTCAGCGATATCGAAATCATGGAAGTTGAAGGTTTCGTACCAGACTTCTCAGATAGCAACTACGTTGAACAATTACAAAAACGTATGCAAGAACGTGTAAACTTCGTTGCATCTCGTGAAACAGAAAAAGGCGGATTTGATAAACTTCCAGCTGACGCATTAGAAGCATTACAAAAAGTTGTAGAGGAATCAAAACGTGCTTAATTATTAAATTTTGCATTAAAAACAAAGTTAAATAAATCGTCGAAAAAAGGTCGTAGGGAAATAGTCTCTACGACCTTTTTTCGTTTTCCTCCCTTCACTTTTGTTTTATCATATACATAGTGTGGGTAAGTTAGTATATCTTTTTTGAGCTCGACTTCGACCAGAGGGAGGGAGATGGCACAAAATATATACTCACTTATCCACACGGACCTTTTCCATAAAAAAAGCCAGGTGGCACTTTCGTGCAACCTGGCCTCTTCTCTTTTTATTTAGAATGTAACATCTACGCCGTAGTAACAGCATGTAAGGACTTTTTTCATGTTTTCTACATCTGTTTCACGTGGATTAGAACCTGTACATGGATCTTCTACTGCATGTTCAGCAATGAAATCAGCTGTTTCTTTGAATTTATCTTCGCTAACGCCATATTCTTTATAGCTGTTAGGAATATTTAATTTTACATTTAATGTTCTAATGGCATCTACTAATGAATTAATAAGTTGTGCATCAGTTCTGCCTGGAAGTCCCATAACTCTTGCAATATCTGCAAAACGTTCTGGACAAACTTTCGCATTATACTGAATGACATAAGGTAACATAATTGCATTACAGCAACCATGTGGAATTTCGTATTGTGCACCAATTTTATGTGCAAGACTATGTACAATACCTAAAAGTGCATTTGAGAATGCCATACCAGCAATACATTGTGCGATATGCATTTTACCTCTAGCTTCTTTATCTTCATTATAAGAAGCTACGATACAGTCATAGATATCTGAGATAGCTTTAAGTGCTAAGCCATCTGAGAACTCAGAACGAGCTGAAGCTACATATGCTTCAATGGCATGTGTTAAAGCATCCATACCTGTATGTGCTGTTAATTTTTTAGGCATAGTAAGTGGAATGTTTGTATCCAAAATAGCTATATCTGGTGTAATTTCAAAATCAGCTAATGGATATTTAACATGATTACTATAGTTTGTGATAACTGAGAATGACGTTACTTCTGTTGCAGTACCACTCGTAGATGGAATAGCAACGAAGATTGCTTTATTTCTAAGCTTAGGTAATCCAAAAGGTACTGTTGCTTGTTCAAAAGTCATTTCAGGATGTTCGTAGAAAATCCACATTGCTTTTGCTGCATCAATTGGAGAACCACCGCCAATTGCAACGATTACATCTGGACCAAATTCTTGCATGGCTTTTGCACCACGGAAAACAGTTTCTACTGAAGGATCTGGTTCTACACCTTCAAATAGCATGACCTCAATACCTGTTTCTTTAAGTACATCTTCTACTCTCTGAAGAAATCCGCCTCTCTTCATTGAACTGCCACCTGTTACTACAATTGCCTTCTTATGACCTTTAAGATTTGAAAGTTCTGAGATTGCATCAGGACCAAAATAAAGATCTCTAGGAAGAGTAAATCTTGCCATATTTAATTCCCCCTTGTCTTATAATAGATACACATAAAATGCTCGTTATTTTATTAACATTTCTATAATATTCTAACACTTAAACTTTCTTCTTTCAATATATATTAAATTTTTCAGTACTATTTAAATTATTTTTATTAATTTTTAACATTTAATTTCATGTATTATGTCCCAAAAATATCTATTGCTTTTTCCAATTTTATAGAGAAACCAACTAAAACATTGAAATATACATGTACGTAAATAGGTTTCTCTCAATGATTTCACATGACTCAAAATCATGAATAACTAAAATTTATACATGTGAAATCTATAGTATAGTCCAAAATAAAAAAGTACCGTGAAACTACTCATAAGTTCACGATACCCTCTTGTTCTTGATTAGTATTTTTTTATTTTCTCGTCAATAATCTTTTCTGCTAATCGTTTATAATAGTTAGCCTTTTGTGTTAATAGAATTGCCATAAGCATATCCTGTGTAGTCTCGTCTTGAATCTGCCCTTCTAACATATCCATACTCTCTATTTCTTGCTTTAAATCATTATTAATTGTATTGACCTGCGATTCAAAGGCACTCAGTCCTTTTTCTTTCATCCTTAAATAAATCTTATAAATGTCACTTAATTTCTTAGCATCTACTTCCCCATCTTTAATAATCGTTCCAAATATTTCTTTAATGTCCGATATCGTAAGAATTTGCTTCATTTCATACAAAAGAATCATCAAGATGATATGCTCCTTTGTATATTTCTTTTTCTTAGCGGGCATTAATAACTTATCCTTAGCATAATTATTAATCATCGTTTTAGTTAGTAGCTTATCTTTCTCATTACGCTTCGTATGGGCTAATTTTTCCTCAAACAGTGTAATCACTTGATCCATATATAAATCTATATTAGGAATGCTTTCTATTTCTATAAGTTCATTTAACTTTAATGATTTAATCATATCATCTATTAGCTGTATTTCCATAATAACCTCCCTCCTACCCTATAGTTTTTATAATACACATGCTCTTTTTAAAAATCAAGTTGAATTATTTCTTTAACTATATTGACTAGCTTAACTGCCTTGTGCTATATTGTATATATAACACAAAGTAGTTTTAAAAACTACTTAAAATCGTATTGGAGATGATTTGATGAAACAATATGTTAGAGAACCCGTTAATGCTTTTACTCATCTTTTTGGGGCTCTACTTTCACTAATCGGTACACTATTTATACTTAACTTTAGCCATGTGGCTCATTCACTCACAACTACAGCAACAGTTTGCGTACTTATATTCGGTATCAGCCTAATTTTATTATATACAACAAGCGGTATCTACCATTTAGTCAAAGCTAAGGATGCAGTTATTTTACGACTCAAAAAGCTCGACCATTCTATGATTTTCGTTTTAATTGCAGGTTCTTATACTCCATTTGCTATGCTTTCCTTAACAGGTGCTTGGAAATGGTTTATCATTATTACAGTTTGGACTCTTGCAATTGTAGGCATTACTTGTAAGATGATTTGGATTGACATGCCTAGATGGCTCTCTACAGCTTTTTATATAGGTATGGGATGGATTGCCTTATTTGCGCTTAAACCACTTTATCATGCATTATCACTAGGTGGTTTCTTACTTCTTATATTAGGTGGTGTGATGTATACAATCGGCGGCGTTATATATGGTCTCAAGAAACCAAATATCTCACCCGATTTTGGCTTCCATGAAATTTTCCATATCTTCGTTATGCTTGGCAGCCTCTGTCATTACTTAGCCGTTTTGTATTATGTACTATAAACAAAATAAGAAGGAGATGATACGAAACTATAAAAATAGTTTCGTATCATCTCCTTTTTGTCATGTTCTACTAATCTAATTGATTAATTGTTCGGCAGCCCTATTTTGCGACATCCCTTTTAATCCAATACAAATTAAATCTGTTACTATAAAGACACAAGTAGCTATAACTACTACCATTTGAGGTGTCTGTGCTTCCATCTCAATCACTAATATCAGCCACCCCAATATAATATAGTGTACAAAGTACATCATATCTACATTCCTACTCCATCTTGCAAACATACTATATACTTTTTGCGGTATAATTTTTACTATGTAAAAACAAATACTTATCCAAAATAGCGCAAATGTACCTAGTATCATATTCCCCATAAGGTCATGATGATAATAAGCCCCTTGATAAAGTTCCCCAAAGGCACCAAATTGAACATTATTTATATAAGCATAAATCCATAATGGTACTGATAACATTCCCATGCTCACTAAAAGCCTGCGATAAAATACCTCTTTGTCCTTACATTTTATCAGAAACTGTCCAAAGAAATACCCTAATATAGGATAGAAGATCCATGTTAGAAATGGAAACCATGAATAATCATTTGTTCCCCAAAATAGACCTGCTATCGTATTAGTTACTTTATTCTCAAAAGAAATATCTCTTAAGATTAAATTTAAAGTAGCCATACCACACCATATCACAAAGAGGTATTCATTCTTTATCTTAAATTGTTTAACTAAACCAAAGAATATAAATGTTAATCCTGCAAAGGCTAATATATCTGCTCCCCATAAATATTCCCATGCAGCTTGCTTATACATTACATCGCCTGTCCTTGCTGCTAAAATCATATAAGGAATAACCTCTCTTAACACATTCAGTATATATCCTAGTACTAGTAATTTACCCCCTCGATTTAATAACGTCCTTCCATCACTTCTTCTAGAATATACAATTCCTACACCTAATGCTATCATAAATACTGGTGCAGCTGGAGGACTTCCAAAAAATTCTACAACCCTTTCATATACCTCGCAGACCCTTGATAAATTTCCCCTGCATGCACTAACACCATAAAAATGATTGCTAGTCCCTTGGCAAAATCAATTTCCTTTTGTCGTCCTAGATTTACTTGGTCCGCTGAAAAAATTTGATTCATACTCTAATTCCCCTCACATATTTAATCTCTCAAAATTAGCATATAATTAAACACTAAAAAAACTTCAAACTAATATTTAATTTGCTAATTCAACATATTATATTTTACCATTTTTTTACTTTTTCTCTACTTTTCCCATACTTTTTTTAGTTAATCAACATAATTTTCATTAATATAATCGAGTAGGAGGATAACCATTAATTGATTATCCGACCTCTCACACCACCG